>JBIIDY010000117.1:0-4802 GCA_044238065.1 Limisphaerales bacterium
AATTTCAACCTTGCTTGTACCAAACGAAGATCAAAGTTAGGTTTTATTTTTAATATTTTACTAGCTGTTTTTGGCTTATTAATAATGTAAAGTCAAGTTTCAATGGTTCTGGGTTAATAAGTTTGAAGATGAGTATTTTTTGACAAGTTGACAAAATTTATTCACTTGATATTGAGTAGTTATTTTCTGCGAGAAAACATTTGAAAATTTATTTTGAAAGCCAAATTTAGTATGAAATTATAAGAATCTTGTAAATCTGTTCTTTGAAGAAACTGGTCTAATTTTTTGGCAAGTGGAGTTAGTTTTGAGTGTCAAGCAAGAACTTTATTATTTTTTGAATTTGTTTTTTTTGAATTTAAACTTGATTTTATGCCCACTAAAAAGAATAATTTTTTCGGTAGTTTTGGGAATAAATTTACCAGAAATATTAACGACAAGGTTAAGAAACGAAATTTTTTTGGAGTGAATTTTTTTGGAGTGAATATCAAGGCTATTTTAACATTTTTTGCCATTGCTTTTTTGGTTATTTTACCTACTTTGATTTTGCCCAGCACCCAAGTAGATGCTAAAACTAGGTCTAAAAATAGCTCATCCACACCCAAAAATATCACCAACGATTTACAGATTTTTGCAAGGCATGACAAGACAAATTTGGTTATTGATTATTATTTTTTACAAACTTTCACAAGCCCTAGTCGAGGAATTTTTTTGGCACTGCCACTCAACCAAAACGGTAACTGGACGAATTATACCTTGAAAAAAGCGGAAAAAACTTTATTGGCCGAAAATACCCTTGTCAACAAAAACTTTGAAGACTTGAATAAAATTGAATTTCAACCAGAAAAATACGAACAGATTAGCGAGTGGAGCGAGTTTAGGGTTAGAATTGGCGACAAAAATAAATATCTTGAAAACAAAACCTACCTTTACCATCTTCAAATTGACACAAATTTGGTGGAAAATAGCCATAATTTTACTTTTTTGCGAGATTGGCAAGACACAGTTTATAGCGCCAAATTATCTGTGAACGGGAAAGTTGTCTGTGAAAAATTGGCAAATGGTTGCGATCCCAAAAATAAAATTGAATACAACTTTTTTCCAAATTTGACACCGCCCAGCACTTGGCAAAGTTTTTGGTTTGACTGGTCGCCTTATTTGTTGATTTTGGCTTTAATTTCTACCTTAATTTATTACTTGTGGTGGCACTTTTCTCGTGATCCAGACTACGGTTTAAAAGTTGATAAACCCGAATTTGAACCACCTAAAATTTTACCTTGGCAAGCAGATTTCTTGGTCACGGATGGAGCAGTCAATTTCAAACGGACTTTTTTGAGCTATCTTCTCTGGCTCAGTAACCAAAAATACATCAAAATTCAATCCACAGCCTCCGAACAAATCTACCATAATGGCAAAAAGATTGGTGAAGACAAAATCAAAATTGAAATACTTAAAATATTACCCCAAGTTTTGCCCAGTCAATTCAACCAAACAGTTATAGAAATTGGCCAAAAAGGTTTTAGCCGTGGCATTTACGACTCCAAAATTAACGATTCCATCAACGAAGATTTGTATAAAAAAATTCAAGGCAGTTTGCAAGGTATGTACGCCCAAAAAGGCTATTCTTTCAATTCTTTGATGATTTTTGCGGGAATTTTAGTTTTTGTTGATTTTATAATTTTAGTTTTTATTTTTGACATTTTCCAGAATAATTTTTTGTGGGGCAATAGTTATCGTGCTTTGTTGACTTTTACTTGTATTTGTCTAACTTTTGGCATTATTTTTGTTTTGAGCAAAAAATCCAAACTGACTAAAATTGGGGCTGAAACTACCGCCTTTTGTCAGCGATACAAGTTTTATATCCAAAAAGCCGAACAGTACAAACTAGATTTTAGTAATAATCCCGATGAAGGGGTGCAGTATTATCTCAAAGTTTTGCCGTTTGCGACGAGTTTTGGTTTTTTGCCACAATTTCAAAAATATCTCCAAAATCTTTGGCCAAATAACACAGAATTGTCCAGTTCTTATCTACTTTCTAGTAGTTTTGACAGTGTGGTTTTTTATACCCCTCCTAGTAGTTCATCTAGTTCTGGTGGAGGTGGTGGAGGTTTCAGCGGAGGCGGTGGAAGCTGGTAAAAATTTGGAAAACTGAAATTATTTGGTAATAAAAATTGAGCTATACTCAAAACCACATTAACTTGCACTTGGTAATTTTGGAAAACTAAAATACAATCCACGGGATGTCATCACGAATGGAATGAACTGATATATGGTAAAATCTAGTCAAGCTAAATGTGGAGTTTAATAGATTGCTTCGCTTTGCTCGCAATGACAGGGAAAGATTGCTACGCTACGCTCTGTTTCCTTTGGTCTGTTTCGCTATGCTTCTGTTCACTGTGTTCACCTAGTCGCTTTGCTCCTGCACTTGGTCTCTTTGTTCCCGCACCCATTCGTTACACTCATTCGCAATGACGGAGGGCAAGTTCGCAATGACAAAGAAGCCCGCAATGGCGTGAAAATTATGAATTACCTAGTAGCAAGTTGGTTTTGGTACATTGGTCAAACTAGTTTTATAATTACCATTGAGAGGAAGGAAAAACTTGAAGAATGAATTGGTGAAAAAAATACCTTCAAAAAATCAAAAAGTAACTTCATAATTTAGCATCAAAGTGAATTCGGTGTTTATTTTTATGACAGTTTTAGTTTTGTATTTTTATGGATTTTAAATTGCCATTTTAAATTTCAAAGATTTGATTTTTATTTGAATTTAGATTTTACCAAAAATTCCCCGCAGATTTTTTATTGACAGATCTAGTTTTAGTAATTATTATATGTTTGACGGCTTTTGCTAATTTTTCACCCTTTTGTTTTTATTTTGTCCAAAAAACCTTTCACCCCGTATCCCAAAATTGATAATTCTCCGCAGAATTTGGAACTTCCACATGATTTGGAGGCGGAGAGGGCGTTGCTTGGTAGTATTTTGGTCAGCGGCAGTCATTCTCGTGAGGTATTGGATGATTTGGTTGGCATTCTCAAAACAGAGTATTTTTTTGACCTCAATCATCAGAAAGTTTTTGCGGCGATGTTGACTTTGTGGAATCAAGGGATGGAAATTGACACAGTTCACCTCGTTTCCCAAATACAAAAAGACAATAAAGACAGCGCAGAAAATCTGGATCAAAAATATATTTTAACTTTAGCCGCCAAAAGCAGCCTACTTGCCAGTACTAAAAATGCCGCTAAAACTATCAAGGAAAAATATTTATTGCGGAGTGTGATCAGTGTTGGTGAGGAAATTAAACAAATGGGCTTTGACGATCAAGAAACTGCCAGCAACATTTTGGATAAGGCACAAAAACGACTTTACGAGGCTTCTTTGGATAATTTGGATAAATACTTTGTCAAAATCAGTGATCTTTTGGGCCCAAATTTTGATACCATGTCAATGCTCAGTGAAAATGAGGATGCTGGGCGAGGAATCAAAACGGGGCTTGTGGATATGGACAAGATTTTGGGTGGTTTTCAAAACTCAGATTTGATTATTTTGGCGGCCCGTCCAAGTATGGGAAAAACTGCACTTTCACTGGAAATCACCAGAAGAATTGCCAAAGCTGGCACCGGAGTGGCGTTTTTTAGCTTGGAAATGAGCGCGGAGCAAATTTGTGAAAGGCTTTTGTCTCGGGTTTCGGAGATTGACTTTGGGAAAATTAGACGCGGGGAATTGAGTGAAGACAAAAAAAATGAAGGTTTTGCCAAAATTGGCGAGGCGATTGGAAATTTGGCAGAGTATCCCATTTGGATTGACGATTCGGCCAGTTTGAACATCTTGGAACTGCGATCAAAGGCTCGGCGGCTCAAAGCTCGACAAAACATTGGGCTGATTATCGTGGACTACTTGCAATTAATGTCTGGCAAAAACGAACGAGCTTATCAAGGAAATCGTACCCAAGAAGTTTCCGATATTTCCCGTAGTCTCAAAATTCTCGCCAAAGAGCTGAACGTCCCAATTATTGCCTTGTCTCAGCTCTCTCGTAGTGTAGAAAGTCGCGACGACAAGAGACCGATGCTTTCAGATTTGCGGGAAAGTGGTAGCATTGAGCAGGACGCCGACATTGTGCTGTTTATTTACCGTGACGCTTTTTATAACCGTGATAAATACGCCAAAATGGACGACAAAGAACGACAACAAAAGGAAAACATTGCCGAAATTTTGATTAGCAAACATCGCAACGGGGCAACGGGTATGGTACAAATGGCCTGGGTCAAACATTTAGCCAGCTTTGATAATCTTCTAGGTGCCAAAATCATGCACGGCTTTGATAAATAGTGTGGAAAAGGGGGTTTTGAGTTTTTGGAATGAAGCATTGTAAGAACTTTTTTTGACAAGGTTTAGTTTGTAATGTACAATTATAACTGAAACAATTTTTTATTTTTAATTATTTTATGCCTTACAACCCTTTTGATAGTTATTCTAGTTCTAACCCCCAAGAGAATCCTAAAACAAGGGAAGAAAGTAGCTCTGAGCAAAATAATGATCAAAAAGTTTTTGTTGAGATAGTTGAAGCTTCCTCTTATATGCCAAGTATGACAGATGGACAAAAAAAGGCTTATATTAAGGCTTTAGAGTCATTTGTTCCAGAAATTAAAAGTAATGAATTTGGAGGTCTAATAAAAAGTGATATAGCCAATCCCTATTAAACCTTTACAAAAAGTAAAATATTTTCTACAGTTTAAATATGTCTCGCTATAGCAACGATTTGAGGTTAAAAGTCATTACTTTTTTCAAACAAAACAACTCAAATAAA
>JBIIDY010000118.1:0-4785 GCA_044238065.1 Limisphaerales bacterium
TCGGCTTAAATAAAGCAAAAAGTTGTTATAGGTTGACAATTTCCAATGTGGGTAAATCCTTTGGGTAAGTTTCAGTGTTTGTTTCCAACTAGTTTGTTCAAATTCCACCTTAATTTGCAAAATTTCCCAAAACATTTCATCGGTTAGTTTTGGAGGCCTACCGCCTTTGTTTGGACTTAATTTGTTAGACATATGCTTTGATTATTAAGTATTTATAACATTTTGTCAAGTTTCGATGGTTTGGGGTTGTAATTCTGTTATTTGATTAAAACAATTTTGAGCTACTTGAAAAGAGCTGTTTTCAATAATATTCACACTGGTTTTATCCCTCAATTTTTCTTCAAATTGAACAAGTAGTGCATATTCAAAAGACTTTCCATTAATTGTTTGATTAAGACTCATAATTTATATTAAATTCAACATTTGAAAAAGTTCGCTTATATTTCTCTCACTCACAACTAAATCAAAATTATTTTCTAGGTTTTGTAAATGGGTTTTGTTTTGGGTAAATTCATCATCATCAGTCGTTACCATTAAAACCTTGATATTTTCGGTAATTTTTTGTTCTTTGAGTTTTAGTTTCCAATAGGGAGTTTCGGTAAATCTCTCGCGAAAGCTGGTTTTGAAGCTCAAAATTGCCAAAACTTCCACTTTATTATTTAGCTCATCAAATCGGTACAAAATCAAATCTCCATCTGGGATTAGCACAAATTCGCCGTAATTTATCAAAATAGCTTTTTTTACCTCAAAAAGTTTTTCAGTAATTTTCCTACTTTTCAAATTTTTATCCTCACAAACCTCAAAGCCCAGTTCATCAGCCAATTTATCCACTCCGATTTTAATCAGTCTCACCAAAATATCTCCAACCAGTGGTCTCCAGCTTTGTCTTGCAGAATTGACAGCTTCTAGTGGAGTTTTGCCAAGTTCAACCAATTCTTGGCTTTTGATTTCAATAAATTTTTGTTGATAACTTTTTAGAAACAAATCAATTCCACCGAGGGCTTTTTGCTCGTCTTTGTTCAGTAAAAGTTGAAAATCGGCTTGAATGGTTTGAAGAAAATTAGAGGAAGTCATAGTTTTTGAAAATTTAAATTAAATCGATTTGTCAATTTGTATTTTGTCAAGATTAAACGGTGGAACTTCTTTTTGTGAAATGGTGTATTTTGTCCAAAAAAATTACTCCGCTTGAATCAGGCTTTTTTCCTTGATTTCTTCATAAAACTTGACGACCTGCGGATCCACTATAATTGCCCCCGGATAGACTTTACGTTTGAGAACCAAGCCTTTGAGAGTGCTACAACGACTCAACGCTACATAAATTTGCCCGTGAGCGAACGCCCCGCCCGTGATGTCCAAAACAACTTTTTCAAAGGTTTGCCCTTGCGATTTGTGGATGGTGATGGCCCACGCGAGCTTGATGGGAAGCTGACTGAAACTGCCGATAATTTCAGTTTCTACCCGATTATTGACGGGATTTAGGTAATATTTGGACATATCCCAAGTCTCCTCCTCCACTTCCACGACACCGTTTTCCGTCAAAACCATCACTTTATTTTTTTCAAATTTGAGAATTTTGCCCAAAGTGCCATTAACCCACCTTTTCTTTGGATCATTTTTGATAAATAAAACCTGTGCCCCAACTTTGAGTCTGAGAATTTCGTCATTTGGAAAGCTTTTAACAGCGAAAGATCCATCCACTGAGGCTTCAAATTTTCGTTCTGTTTGGCTAATTTTGGCTAATTTTTCCGCATTGATAGTGTCAGCTTGTCGATTAGTGGTTGTCAAAGTCACGTAAAACTCACCCACTTTTGGCTCAAAGTCAGGTTGAAAATTCTTATTCAGGGCATTGATTTCGCCCCAGCCAGCCATCCCAACTCTGATTTTGTTGAGAATATTAATAAAAAACTGGTCATTTTGGCGATAAATTTTAGAAAGTTCGATCATTTTGAGTTCCAAATTTTCAAAGGTATGACTAGACAAAAAATAAGGCGTTTCGTACTTTTGCAAAAAAAACTCTTGTTCGGTGCTTACCAAAACTGGCGGCAACTGAAACAAATCTCCCACAAAAATCATCTGCACACCCCCAAAGCTTTTTCGCTTGTTTTTCCCGTTTAGTCGTAAAAATTTATCCATCGCGTCAATCAAATCAGCTCGCACCATAGAAATCTCGTCAATAATTATCGTATCCAATTCTTTGTAAATTTTGTTGTTGGGGACAGTTTTGATTTGGGAAAGATCCAGTAAGTTTAAGGGAAATTTGAAAAAAGAGTGAATAGTTTGCCCGCCAACATTGACTGCCGCCAGCCCAGTGGGTGCCAAAATAGCGATATTTTTACTGGAATTTTGGACAAAATAATTCAAGAGAGTGGATTTGCCGGTGCCAGCTTGTCCCGTAATAAAAAAATGGTCTTTGGATTTTTCCATCAGTTTATAAATTTTGAGAAAATTGGTGTCAAGTTTGTTTTTATCGGATTTAATAGGCATAATTTCGTTATTATTTGGTTATTTTGAGATTTTTCAAAGTTAGTTTCAAAGCAAATTTTTTGACTGTTTAGAAAATAAAAAACAAGGAAAAGCAAAGTCGTGAAAAGTAAAAAGCAAATTTCAAGAAAAAAAGAGTTTCAACTTCTATTATTTCATTTTTTGTTCAACACTTGTTCAACCCTAATTTAGACTTTATTCAGTAAAAATCCTGTGGAAATATTGTCAAAAAAACTAAAACTTGGATTTGACAAGTCCTTTTTGTAAACCTAAACAGCAACTTGTAATTTGTCAATAACTTAAAATTTCAGAACGCAAATCTCCAACACCAAATTCAATTTTGGGGAAATTGTGCCAAAAATACTGGCAAAAAGTTGAAAATAGCAAACTAGAGGTTAGACTTATTATGAAATAAAATTTAATTACCATGCATGTAATTAGCAATAACTACCTCTTATTTATTTTGCTTAGAATAAAGTAGCAACTTTTGATAAAATTTTTCAATCAGTGGATTACGATTACCTGCAGCTACAGTTTCCATCGCTCTTATGATTTCGCCAAGATCTTCAGAATAATAAAAATCTTCAAGTTTAATAGAAATTGTATTTTTAGTGGTTTTAAATTCTTTACTAATAGCTATAAATAATATACCTGACTCTGCAAACATCTGCTGAATTAATTCTACATCACCTCCATCAGTTTCTCTATCAAAAAAACTAATAATTATTCTAAAAAAAAAGACTTTCACATATTTTATCACTATACTGTTCTTTGATTTCTTTTTCTGACATGGTTAAATTATTTTCAGGGTAAATTGTATCGAGGTCAGCTAATATTTCTTCTGTAGTTTTTATTCTCAATAGTTTTTTTCAAGGTTGGGAGCTTGATAAGTTTCAGGAAATTTCAAAGAAATTGGGTCACTATAATTAATCTCTAGAGGTGGCATACGAATAGCTACTAGTGCTTTATTTAAATCAATTAAATTGTTTATAATTCGATACTCTGCATCACTGAATATGACTCTTTGGGAATTTCGGTTGCTGAATATTTAACCCATAATAAATAAAAATAAAATTACAAAAATCTATAACGCAATTAATAGCGCGTGAAAATTAATTTGTCAAATCCTAGCTTTAATATGATTATTTAGCTTTATGGCAAGTTTGGTGCAGGAGGAGTAGTATAAAACTCACAAGGAAGAAATTTTATTATCTTATTTTGAAATGAATCTTCGAGTAAAGTTAAAGTTAAATCATTTGTTTGAAATTCGTCTAAACAACGTGTTAACTTATTTAATAATTCTTTGTTATCAATTTTTTTATCTTTAAATATATTTAAAACTGGATTTTTATTGTCAGTAGCAAAATATGCTTGGTAATTTTTGTAAATAGACTGATAATTTAATAAAAATATGGAAAGTACGTATAATTTAATCAATTCTGCAGTAAGTTTCTCACTTGAAACATAATCTCTTTTCTGCTTATCTACAATTTTTTTGACAATGTTTTGAGCTCTAATATCTATTATACATGATAACTGATCATCTTCTGATAGTAATTCTTTCAAAGAATTTTCTGAGATAGTATTAAAAACATAAAAAAAAGAATTTAAATAATTAATGACTTGTATTAAAGGTTTTACTAAACAATGATTTAATGATTCTAATGTTTGCTCTGGTGTATATTTGATATAAGTTGCCTCTTTATCCTTACTGTTTAATTGGTCAATATAGGGCTGCAATTCGTCTTCTATAACATTGAGTTGTGCATTAATATATTTGTTTGTCCAACCGCATCAAATACATTTTCTAAAGTTACCCCTTGAAATTGTGGTGAACTCATTTCCTTTTTAATTTCATTTTTTTTTAGACACTGGAGCCAAATTTTCTATTATTAATTTACAAAAATCTTCAATTTCTTTTTTAATAGCTATACCTTCTATTGTATTTTCATCTTTTGTTGCATATATAAGCTCTGTAAAATGTGAAACATTATTTTCAACTATTCTTCTATTAATACCGTAGTTAAAAAATATTACACCCAAGATCTTTTTATTTTATCATTTATTTGACCAGCTATTTCCTTATGTAGGGGAATTTCATTTTCTGCAACTACTTTTCCCAGCTCTGGATTTGGTTTTGGCTTTACATCATTTTCCCCTGACTCCATAGTAATTACATTAGACCCCTTGCGTTAAATAAAAAAATTGTTTAAAATTCCAATATGCTCTATAAAAATTTACAACAACTAACGCAAGACGAATTCAAAAGACTGACCGGAGTCAGTAAAAAAGTCTTTGAAATAA
>JBIIDY010000015.1:0-16406 GCA_044238065.1 Limisphaerales bacterium
ATTAAGAGACGGAACTGAGACTTTTACGTCAACTTAAGGACAGCTGAAATCTTTATTCGTGCTAAAAGCAACTTAATTTGGCTTTATTTTTTGAACCCTTTATTCCCATTCCTTGGCGGTAGCAACACAAAATTGGCTTTTTAGTGGTTCGCGGTATTGAATACAAAAATGTCCAACTCAGAAAGTCTATTTCATTTGGCTGTTTTTGGTAATATAGTCAAATAAATAGCCACAAGCACAAACACAGTTGGCGATATTCAAACTTTCCTTTGACCCGTTCATCGGTAAGTGTAAAATGGCGTCTAAATTTGCCATCACTTCACTTTCCAATCCGCTAATTTCGTTACCAAACCACAAAAAATATTCCAATTCTAGGTTTTCAAAGCTTTTATTCTCAACCTTTTCCGACACTTTATCTTTAGAGTTTAAAATATTTTCACTTTGAAATTTAGTTTTGTTTGGTTGAATATTTGACTGGATTTTTTGGAGATAATCATATAAATCAAGACTGGTTGAGTTGATTTCAATACCAAGGTGTTGTCTTTTTTCTTCGCTCGGGAAAGCTTCTAGAATGGAGATCGGATGTTCAAAATATTGC
The DNA here is from genome assembly GCA_044238065.1 of Limisphaerales bacterium. Taxonomy (GTDB): domain Bacteria; phylum Patescibacteriota; class JACMRA01; order JACMRA01; family JACMRA01; genus JBIIDY01. Next base: position 599 of record JBIIDY010000015.1, read on the forward strand.
CATTTAACAGTATTTTCAGCCCCAATTGCTGTTTTTTTGATAAGATCCAAACTTTTACCAATGGGACGAGCGGTGTAGCCTGCCAAAATTATCTCAAAACCAAGTGCATCACAAGTGCGAAAAATAGAGCCAATGTTCCAAGCCGAGCGAATGTTAGGTAAAACTATTGTAATTTTCATATTTTTTAGCCTTTATTATTGATTGATATTATTACCAAAACTTTATTCCAAAACTTTATTTATTTTCAAATTTTTCCAAAACAAAGTGGTTAAACTTTGTCAAAAAGTCGTCAAAAAAGTCGTTTATTTCTTGCTTTTTTTTAAGAAAGGGTTGGGATTTTGAGTGTTTTGAGATTGGGATAATTTTGGTTTTGTTTTAGGTGGTTTTGTGAGTAGTTACATTGAATTTTTTGGAGGTTGGTTTATTTTGACAAAAACTGCCACGATAAAATCCCCCAAAATTTACATTAAATGAAAAAATGCTGTCCAAAAATATTTCCCATTGAATTATTCCATAATAATACTTGGTACTTTGAATCGGTTACCTTCTTCGGTCACAAGCTCAATTTCTAGCCCCAAAAGTTCGCTGGCAAGTCTTATATTGACACCTCTTTTACCTACCGCCAAAGGTGCTACGTCTTTATGACAATAAACTTTTGCCCTAGTTTGTTCTGGATTGATTTCTACTCGGTCAATTTCTGCCGGCTCCAAAGCATCCATTACCATCAACTCCAAGTCTTCAGTCAACTCAATAATATCAATTTTTTCTTGCATACTAATGCTAATTTGACGTAAAATATTGGTAATACGCATATTTTTCTTGCCAAGTATTGTTCCTACTGGGTCTACATTTTCCCCTTCTGAGGCTGAAACCAAAACTTTGGAGCGACTGCCAGCTTCACGAACCACTTTTTCGATTCGCACAATGCCATTTTCCACCTCAGGAATTTCACTGGCAATAAGACTTTCGATAAATTGAGTGTTGCTGCGACTCAAAAACAGCCTGGAATTTCCCCGCATATCCTCGTTAATATCAACAATTAAGGCTTTGACCATTTGCCCAGACTTAAATTTATCAATCGGCAACAAATTTTCTTTCGCCAAAAAACCACTCGCTTGCCCCAATTTGACCACATAACCACCTTTATTGTAATAGTCAATTTCTACACTGACTATTTGCCCAATTTTGTCCTTAAATTCTGCCAAAAGTTTGGTGTGTCTGGCTCCGTTAATAGCTTGAAAAAGAACTTGTTTAGCAATCTGTGCGGCAATTCTTCCAAAATCCATCTCATGATCAACATCAACCTTGGTAATAACACTTTCGCCGATTTGAGCTAAAGGGTTCGTCAATCTTGCTTCTATTATGCTGATTTGTTGGACTGGATTGGTTACTTCATCAACAATTTTTATCACCTCAAAAACGCTATATTTGGCAGTGGCTGGGTCAAAAGTGGATTCGTAAAATTTTTCTTTATCGCCGTATTGTTTGCGGTAAGCGCTGGCGATAGCTTGCTCAATTGCCTTGATAACTTCGTTGTACTCAATGCCACGCTCGGCACAAAGTTGCTCAATTTGGTCTTTTAGTTCTACGGTGTTGACTGACATAAAAAAATGGAAAAGTGAAAAATGTATTTTTGGTTTTAATAAAATGATTTAGAGGTTTTGAATTTTTGGAGATTTTGAATACTAAAAGTGTCAAAAACCTAGATTAAATTGAACAGGGAAATCTGAAAACTATTTTTAAGCTAAATTAAACCTGATTGGAAGAAAATTCCCAAAAAACAAATTAAGCAAATTTTGATAAAATATTTTGAAATTTTTGAAAAATCACTTTTTGTGAGTGAAAATCACAACCAGGTTTTATCTTAAAATAGCTAAGTGTTTGAAAAAATAGAGTTGTAAAAAGTTGTAAAAAAGACTAAAAATTTACCAAAAAAAGAAAAACCCAAAAAAGGTTCTCTCAAATTCCAAAATCTTTATTTCTATTTCACAAAATTCCCAATCATCCAAACCTTTTCGCTAAGAAATCCAATTTTACTGGATACTCAAAGATAAATTATTTTCTCAAACTTTGTCAAGTGAGATTTTTTCCAAAAACTTTGTAATTTATGTAATTTAATTTAACTGATGTAGTTTTTCAAATACGTTTTGAAAGTTAATTTTGTCATTTATACCCAAACCAGCATTAACTTGTGTTGGTAATTTTGAAAAAAAATTTGTAAATATCAATGGTTTCAATTTTAAAAAATCAAAATAATGAAGTCAGGGTCGCCACGAATGAGACATACTTAAACTTAACTAATGAAAAGCAAAAATACAGGGTGTCATCACGAATGAAATGAAGTGGTCTTGTGGTAAAATCTAGTAAAGCTAGGTATGGAGTTTAATAGATTGCTTCGTTAGCCTCTGTTCCCTTTGGTCTCTTCGTTCCCTCACCTATACACTCATTCGCAATGGCTAGAAGATTGCTTCGCTACACTCGCAATGACGGGGGAATAAGCTCACAATGACGTGAAAATTAGGAATTAACTAGCGCAAGTTAATGCTGTTTTTGGTATTTTTGGTAAATAAAAGTTTTCACGAATCTCAAATTTAAAATCAAGATTGAATCAAGATCAAATTAAGATTGAGAAATTTTTACGATAATAAAGTTGATTTTATGCTAAAAATTAGGTTTAAAATTAATTAGGTTTCAAAGTCAAAACCGGCTCTGGCACATTTTTGGTTAATTTCAATAAATTGTGGCTTGCTGGCAAATTGTTCGCTGATAATTTTGTTGAGAATTTCAAGGTCTAGTTCCAAAACACGACAGAGAAAGCCAACCAAAGTTATGCCTATCATTTTGGTGTTACCACCCATTTCGGTCGCCAGTTGTCTTGCTGGTAGAAAATAATTCTTGGCTCCAACTTCTAAAATCCGTTCTGGCAAATCCTTAATAACTTTGTCCCACCGTTCAAAACCATGAATCAAAATGGAATTATTGTTTGGTCTGATCGTTTCTAAAGCGTCCAGAATTCCTTCACGGTCAAGAGCCACGGCAATATCGCAATAGCGAGAAGCTGAAAAAATTGGCACAGTGTCAAAGTTAATTTGATAATTGGAACGACCACCTTGAATTGTACTAGGAGCTTCGTGATCGCCACGCAAAAAGTAGCCACTTCGCTGTAGCAGTTTTAGGGTAATTTGGCCGACGCTAGAGACACCAAGTCCAGTTTCTCCAGCAATTTTGAGACTAATTCGCATAAAAAACTAAATTAAAGAATTTCCATAAAAAATTAAAAAAGTGATAAAAATGGTTTTAAATTAGCTTTATTTTAAAGTTTCACACTTGGTGTGCTGGGAGCTAGGGAATTGAATTGAATTTGAATAGCAGGAAAAGAGTTTTCTGATTGATAAAAACCACTTTGAGATAAGGAGTAATATAAAAATTGATCTACATTATTTTTAGTAAAAGTAGTAACACTACCGGCTTTAAAAACACCTTTATTAATATCAATACCGCCAAGTGGAGGTTGGATATATCTTTGTAATTCTAAAACTTTACTTAAATCCAAACCAGATTCATCCGCAAAATTTTTATCATTTGTAGCTTCAGCTTGTATAATTTCATATTTTTTATTTCCACATTCAAGATTATAGATTGAACTAGGTTTTAATTTTCCATTTAATTTATTTGGATCTTCTAAAACAATAACTGTACTATTATTAGGATTGGAAGCATCAACATCTTTTCTAGCCTTCAATTGTTTAGGAAATCGCACTACCAAATCACATTCTTCAATTACTGCTACATCGTGAGTTTCATCAGCAACGAGCGGTTGAATTTTGGGGTTTGGGCTGGTATTTTGCAAGGTAGAAAAGGATGAATTTGAACTTTGCTGGGGGTTTATTGAGTTTGATTGGTTGGAAATGGTAGAATTTTGAGTTTGACTTTGGGAAGAACTTCCCCCGCCTACGGCACCCCCTAGATAGGGGGACTGGTTTGTGGAAATTGCGGAGCTAGAACTTTGACTTGAAATTGAGCTGGAAGAGTTTGAAGAATTTGAAGTCAAGTTTTGCCCAGATTTATTTTGGGAAATAACAAAAAAAGTCCCACCAAGAACTAGTGAAACAACTGACAAAGTGATGACGATAACGGAGTTTTTGGAAATTTTAGGCATAATAAAAATTTACATTTTGCAATTTAATCAATAACACGAACACCCATACTGCGAGCAGTTCCAATCACCATTTGACTTGCTTTATCCACATCATAACAATTTAAATCAACCATTTTTTTGGTCGCAATAGCTTTAATCTGAACTTTGGTGATAGTTCCAATTTTGATTCTTAGAGTGTCTTTGGAGCCGCTTTGGACGCCAATAGCTTGTTTGATAAGCTCGCTAACTGGTGGAGTTTTGAGAATAAATTCAAAAGTTCGATCTTCAAAAATAGTTACAACTACCGGCACAACCCCAGTCATTGTGGCAGTTTGAGCGTTAAAATCCTTACAAAATTGCATCAAGTTAATTCCTTGAGGGCCAAGTGTAGAACCGATAGGAGGTGCAGGGTTAGCTTTACCAGCTTGAACTACAAGTTTAACAACAGCTTTGATTTTTTTTTGGGCAGACATAGTGTGGTGGATTTTTTGATAATAAATTTGAAAATACTATTTTTTGACTTTTGAGAAAATTAAATGACTTTGAACTAGACAATTATAATTAATAACTCCTCAAAGAGCTTGAAAATAGATGAAAATTTAGAAGCGGCGTAACAGATTCCAGATTGAAAACTTTTTATTTTTTTGTCAAGATCTGTGAAAATTTATTTTTTTTGTTGACAAGTTTTAATTTATGTGTTTGAGTATTTATTATGTATCGTTCTATCCAAAAGTTGTATTTTTGGTGCTTTTTTCAGGTTTTTTAAAGTTCTCAATTTGGGAATGTTTTTTGGTTTTTCTTTTTTCCAATTCAATTTGCCCCAACTCAATCTTTATTTAGTCAACAATTCCAGCCCCAAAATTTCCAAGAAGTGAAAAGACCTTTTTCCAAAAATCCAAACCCATTCAAACCCTTACAGTAATTTACGCCAAAAAATTCTTTGTAAGTCAAATTCAGATGGAGTTATCATTATGAAAATTAGAAAATAACATTTGAAAGCAACATTTAGTTAAAAATCTGATCTAATTCTAACTCTATGTCAAATAAAAGCAAAAATATCATCGTCATTTTTATTGCCTTCTTGGGGTTGTCTTTGGCGTTGTATTTATTCGCATTTCAAGGGATTTCTCTTTTGCAAAGATTCGATCAAGACTCTCAAGTCAAGCCTTTGGTTGCCGATGAAACTCACCATGTTGTGGTTTTGGAAGATTGTGATTTGGCGGTGAGGTTTAAAAAAGGAACTAAAATACAAAAAACCAGCGAAACTAGTATTTCTTTTTCTAAAAACGACGAAACTGATATTAAAAAAGTTTTTTTAGTCAACTGCTACGATGTTTTGAGGGCCAGTGCAACACCTAAAGCCAATTCTAATTATTTTCCTGATAATTTATTAAAAGATGGTGGTAAGTCCGTATTTTACGATGATTTTGACATTAATACCAAGACTAAAAACGGAGAAATTGCAAATTTGGTAAATAATAAAACTGTGGTAATTAAGGATGATTTTGATTTTAAGCAAGAATTTGATATAACTTTGCAGCCCAACTCCCTTGCCCCATCTACCCCAAGCGTTAAATTGACAGAATCAGCTTCAAGTTCAGTAAATTCAAGCCCAGTTTCGGTAAATTCAAGCTTAACAAGTAACAATGCCAGCGTTTCTAAAAGTTCCAACGCGATAATTCCAAACTCTGTAAATCAAAAAACCACCGAAATTAAACTTTATTTAGGAGACATTACCAAAGTTGACACCGATTGTGGGGCGACAAGTGTAGTTACTCGCCAAATTCCCCAGACGGAAGGTGTAGTCAAAGCGGCCCTTTTGGAGCTTTTTAGGGGAGAAACTAGCGAAGAAAAAGGCATAGGTCTAAGTAGTAGTTTCAAAAATTGGCAGGAAGTTTTGGCCAGCGTCAATCTCAAAGCGGATGGGACTTTGCAAATCGATCTCAAAAAAGAAGTTTTACCGCAAAAACAAGCGGACGGCAGTTTCACTGATAAATATAACTGGGGAACTTTTGGGAGTAGTTGCGGTAGCGGCGGGATGCAACAAATCCGCCAAACTGCCAAGCAATTTCCAAGTGTCAAATACGTGATTTTTAGCGTTAATGGTCAGCTTCAATCTCCAGATAATTTTATAGGTTGCCCGCAAAACTCTCAAAAAATTGAAGGTTTGGAAAATGATAAATGGGAAGAATTAAAAAGACAGTGCGGTTTGTAGATTTTAAAAACTCACCTGAAAATATAAAACTAATTCCACTTTTGACTTTAATTTAAACTTTATGACAACACTCACTTTTTTTAAATCCAAAAAATTCCTAATTCCAGCTTTGGTCTTGGGTTTGCTAACTTTAGGCTACTTTTCGTGGGCAAATTATTCCAAAAATAATTCAGTTCAGCCACTTGTTGCCGACGCCGACCACGATGTAGCAGTTTTGGAAGAGTGCAATTTGGCGGTGAGATTTGATAAAAATAAATACAGCTTGAAGTTGAAAATGAGTAAAAACTATAATGGCAAAGATGTTTTTAGTATTTTACTAAATGAGGGTAAGTTTATTTATGACTTTAGTCTTATTTCTTGTGAGCCTTATCAAGGACAACCCCAGCATGATCCTGACATTTCTACTTACAAATCAAAATTATTCAAAAACTTATTAGACGGTGTTGATCGTTTTACTATGAATAGATTGAATATAAATTCTTCTGACTGTTTAGGAGTTAGTTATACTGTAATTCACAAAAATAATTTCTATAATTTCAATGATTTTATATCCCCAGTTTCCCTAGAGTGTGCTTTCTTTGTTGATTGGACAAACTTTATTGGCTTATTTAGAACATATAATCAAGGTTCATTACAAATTCAATTCAACTCCCTCGCTCCAAGCACGCCGAGTGTGAAACTTTAAAACTCCAAAACACTAAACTTTTATTTTCCCAATTTTTTCCTTTTATGTCCACCAAAACCCTAAACTTAATGCAGGAATTAATTAGTAAATTTGCTGATGAGATTAATGAATCTGAAGCTTTACAGCTTATTAATTTTATCCAAAAAAAATATTTAAACCCTCAAACTGCACTTTCTCAAGAAAAAAATTTAGATTCAGTAATTGAGAAAACTAACAAATCTACAAATAGTAAAAAATACTCTCCTGCCAAAACCGCCAAAATTATTGAGGAATTAAGAGGAAATCCCCCTTTCAAAAAAATTACTCAAGAAGAAATTGACGAACATTGCTGGTACTAAAAAATTTAAAATTATGTCTTTACCTATTCTCGACAGTAACGTATTTATCGATTCCATATCTTCTCAAGAGGATGGTTTGCGTGCTCAAAACCTAATCACTTCAGGTTGTTATTATAATGCTTATATTTTGGCGGAAAGTCCAAACTCCGTATTAAAAAACAAGTTTTAAAGAACGAATTTTAAATTAAATCTAAAACTAATCTTACCATTTTTCCAAACCCAACAATATGTCCAAATTTTCCAAAAAATCCATTGTCATCATCGCTTTGTCAGTTATTTCTCTAATTCTTGGTGGAACTTTTTTTGTCATTTCTCAAAACAAATCTGGGCAAAACTTGGCTTCCAATTCAATTCAAAGCTCATCCAGTTCACAAAATTCCAATTTTTCCACTTCATCGGCAAATTCCACAAATCCAAATTCCCCTCTGGAGGTGTGGTCGCAAAGCGAACGGGGTGTTTCTTCCCAATCTCAATCTCAAAATTCTGCTAATCCTTCAATTTCTAGTCAAAGTTTATCAACTTTATTAACTCAAGACATAAAACCGATTCAAAACTTAACTATCAAAAACTCAAAATCACCTGAAATTAGCTCGGAAGGAGCGCCTTGTCAGCCAGATCTTTTTGACCCCAAAACTACCAAATATGAAAAGATTGATGGTAGGTATACAATTAAAGTACCGAATAAGGATTATAGCTTTGGGTTTCAAATTAACGGCTGGGATAGAGAAAATGAATTAAAAATTAATTTAACAGTACCTTTTTCAGTAGATTTTTACACATTTGGCTGTGCTAGTAGTTTTAGCCATGTTTTGGAAATCAAAAAGAGTGGACAGAGACAATACCTTTTCACCCATGTTTTAGATTTTAAATTTGATGAAAGTGGTAAAAAACTTTTTTTGGTTAATTTTGTCAAAAATGGTGATAAATGGCAAAAATTAAGTAGAATTGTTAATCTTGAAACAGAAGGAAAATTTGAATTATCTCAAAATTGTGGAAATTATAACGTAAAATGGCAAGGGAGCAAATTATTAACAACATCAGACGAGAAAGAAGGTGGCAAAATAAATACATCAGTTTGTCTTTGGAATGATAAGGGTGAGCTAATGAAAAATTATAATGTGGGAATGTTTTGGGGTACAGCTAGTCGTAGTTTTTTGAATGGAAGTATTGGAATATTACCTAAAAACCCTGATATTTTATATCTAACCACATTTGGTTATGAAGATGTTAATAATTGCGAGTTGAGTTTGATTGACACAAAAAATGATCGTATTAGAAAAATTACCTCCACTTGCAACGGATCGGGCACAGACATTAAAAACTTGATAGATTTGGATAATATATCTACAATAGATCAACAAATTCAGTTTCCCAAAAAATAAATCAAAACTTTTTCCATAATTCAAATTCTAAAATATGTCCAAATTTTCCAAAAACTACATTACCGTCATCGCTTTATCAATTATTGCCTTAATTCTAGGCGGAACTTTCTTTGCTATTTCTCAAAACGGTTCTAAACAGGGATCGGTTCAAAATTCAACTCAAAGTTCGTCTAGCTCACAAAATTCCATAAGCTCACAAAATTCCAGTTCAGTTTTTAGTTCTATTTCAAACCAAAACTCGCAAAGTTCTCCTAGTTTTTCAGGTTCACTGACAAATTCCACAAACCCAAATTCCCCACTGGAGGGGTGGCAGTCGCAAACTGTTGGGGTGGGTTCCTCACAAAATTCTACTATTTCCAGTCAATTTTCTAACCCAGTAAGCTCACAAAATTCCAGCCTAAATTCACCAAGAAACCAAACAAGTAATCTACAAACCTATACAAATCCAAGTTATCCAAATTTGAAGATAAATTATGATAATAGCTGGAAAATGGAAAAAGAAACTATTCCAAGAGATAATGGAGCAGATTTGGCTGATGGTAAAATAACCTTGACCAAAGAGAATACTCAAATGACATTCACACTTTATTCATCTGGGGCTGTTTATGGAGGCACGGGAGGACCTGGTCCTAGTGTTTTAGAAAAAATTCAGATAACACCAAACATTATAAGGTATAAATTACAAAATGTAATTATAAGTGATAGTCCTGTTTTTTATGAATATTATATGCCACTGTCTATTACCAAAATTAAAACCAATATCACGTACGATTCTTCCAAACATTTTGGCGGTATGGTTGGAAATGGTAATCTTTTGAAAATGTGTAGGGAAAGTCCAACGGATTGTGATATTAAAGATGATTTGTTACTTTTTACTTTAACTGCTAAAATGACAAGCACAGACGAAAAATTAATCACTCAAGCAGATGAAATTATAAAAAATTCAGTTTTTAAATAGTTTTCGAGTTGTTTTCAAAAATATTTCTCAAAAAACACTAATTCAAATTCTAAATTATGCTCCATTTCACCCAAATTTTCCAAAAAATCTACTGTTAAATTTAATTTTTTTTTTATGTCTTATATCTAATTTTCAACCAAATATTACTATTTTTCTAAACCAAGTTTGTTCGTTTTTGAAAGTATTTTTGTTTTAATTTTCTCAATTTTTCACTTTTTTAGTTTTTCGGTTCAAAAATTTTTATGCCACATCCAGTAATTCCAACCAATCTTAAAAATGTTGTTTCAATTTATTTGGAGATTATGTCTCCCGCTAACGCCAAAAAAATGAGTTACGGCGAAGTTCTCACTGGAGAAACTATCAATTACAGAACTGGAGCTCCTCAATTTAACGGGCTTTTCTGTCAAGCAATTTTTGGTCCAGTTAAGGATTGGGAATGTGCTTGTGGTAAATACAAACGCTACCGTTACGCTGGAGTCATTTGTGATCGTTGCGGTGTAGAAGTGGCTCACTCGTCAATTCGCCGTGAAAGAATGGGGCATATTAGCCTTGCCAGCCCTTGCGTTCATCCTTGGTTTCTCCGCGTAATTCCTAGTCGTATCGCCCTTCTTTTGGATATGAAAAGCTCCGAAATTGGAAAGGTCTGCTATTTTTCTGCCTACGTAATCACCGAAATTAACGAGGAAATGCGTGAGGAATACTTGGAAAGAATTAGCATAGAGTCGGAAAATCGCATCAAAGCGACCAAAGCCGAATACGATGCTAAATTTCAAGAAATGTTCCGTCAGTACCAAATTGCCAAATCTAGCGGAAAATACACTTTTGAAGAATTGAAAGCCAAACACGAAGCCGACAAGGAAATTCTCAAAACTCACGAAAATAATTTGGTGACCAAAATTGAAACTATCACTGAAATGGCCAAAAAAGAGTTAATTTCTTTCAAAGTCAAGGATGTTTTTAACGAAAATACACACCGAGAATTAGCCCAAAAATTTGGTCCAGTTTTCAAATCTGGTATCGGAGCCGAAGCGATTCAAACTCTGCTCAAAAATCTGGATTTAGAAAAAGAGCATGATGAAATCAAAGGAAAAGTCCCTACTGCCAAAGGTCAAAATAAGAAAAAATTAGCCAAAAAACTAAAACTCATCAAGTACTTTTTGAGTGCCGAAACTCGCCCAGAATGGATGGTTATGGAAACGGTGATGGTTTTGCCTCCAGATTTGCGTCCAATGCTTCAACTGGATGGAGGGCGTTTTGCTGCCAGTGATTTGAACGAGCTTTACCGCCGTTTGATCAACCGTAACAACAGACTTCGTAAATTGATCCAAATTGGAGCTCCAGAAGTAATTTTACGCAACGAAAAAAGAATGCTTCAAGAGGCTGTTGAGGCTTTGATTGACAACTCTACCAAAAATGGCAAACAAGTTATGGCTAGTACCGGAGTCAAAAAACCGTTGAAATCATTGACTGACATTCTCAAAGGAAAACAAGGCCGTTTCCGCCAAAATCTACTTGGAAAACGTGTTGACTATTCTGGTCGTTCCGTTATTATCATTGGCCCTCACTTGAAATTGGATGAATGTGGTCTACCCAAAGAAATGGCTTTGGAACTATTCAAGCCGTTCTTGATTGGTAGAATTATTGCCAAAAGTGAAGCGGGACTCCTTAGTGAAGCCGATCAATGCTACAATGTCCACTCAGCAAGGCGTTTGGTGGAAAGTCGCAAACCGATCGTCTATGATATTATGGAGGAGGTAATCAGGGACAAATATGTTCTATTAAACCGTGCTCCGACTTTGCACAGGCTAGGATTTTTGGCGTTCAAACCGATTCTGGTGGAAGGTAAAACTATCCAGATTCACCCACTAGTTTGTCGTGCTTTCAACGCCGACTTTGACGGAGATCAGATGGCGGTTCACTTGCCGATTACAACTCGTGGACAAGAAGAAGCTCGTGATTTGATAATGGCCACCAAAAACCTGATCAAACCTGCTGACGGAAAGCTAATTATGGCAGGAACTCAAGATATTCATTTGGGAGCTTATTATTTGACTTATATTCGCCCAGAGCTAGAAATGACTAATGAAAACGACAAACAAGGTGAAAAAAATGGTAAAAAAATCAAAGTTTTTGCAAGCACTGGAGCAGCTCTTTTGGCTTTGGAAGATAAAATTATTGATCTAAATGAAGTTATTAGAGTTCGCATTCCTACCTACAAAAAAACTCCAACTGAAAATGACGAAACTGAAATTAGCCAAAATATCGTTGAAACCAATGACCAAAATAGTACATTAGAGAATCCAATCCAAATCGTGGAAACCAGTATTGGTAGAATTATTTTTAATCAATGTTTGCCAGATAGTTTCGCCTTTATCAACCAGACTTTTGTCAAAAAAACTTACAACCAACTTTTGGACAAAATTTTCTTCAGTCTTGGACAAGACAAATTGGTAGAAGTTTTGGATAAACTCAAAGAAATGACTTTCAAATACGTAACTTTGTCAGGAATTTCCTTGTCTTGTGGCGATTTGGTTACTCCGCTGGGCAAAAAAGAGGTCATTGTCAAAGGTGAGCAAAAAGTGGAAAAAATTCAAGATGCTTACGATTTGGGACTTTTGACAGACAAAGAAAGGTATAATCAAGTTGTGGCAGTTTGGCGTGGTAGTAGCAGTGAGATTTATAAAATCGCCGTGGACGCCGTCAATCCCCAAAGTAATGTCGCCTTTATTATCAACTCTGGAGCCAGTGGAAACTACGGACAAATCAACTTTATCACCGGAATGCGTGGACTTTCTGTTGATGCGATGGGAAGAACTTTGGAACTTCCTGCTAAAAGAGGTTATTTGGAAGGTTTGTCTGGTTTGGAGTATTTTGTCACGATGAAAGGTCACCGTAAAGGTATGGCTGATACTGCCCTCAAAACTGCTGACGCGGGTTATTTGACAAGAAGGCTTGTGGATGTGGCTCAAAACTTGATTATTATGAAAAAAGATTGTGGTACTGACGAGGGAATTTTGTTGACCGTGGAAAACTCCAAGAAATTTAACAAAAATATGTGGGATAGAGCATATGGAAGGTATTTGTTGAAAGATTTGGTGGAAAATGGTGAAGTTTTGCACAAGGCTGGTGATTTCCTCAGTTACAAAATTATCCAAAAACTCAAAAACTCGTCAATCAATGAAGTCTGGGTTCGCTCCAGCACCAAATGTCAACTGCCAAGAGGTCTTTGTAGGCATTGTTACGGTGTTGATTTTAGCACTCACAAACCAGTGGCAATCGGTGTTTCAGTGGGTATTATCGGAGCCCAAAGCTTGGGAGAGCCTAGTACACAGCTGGTCATTAGCTCGGTCAAATCTGGAGTCGCGATTGGAGCAACTTCCGACATCACTGGAGGTCTGCCTCGTGTAGAAGAGATTTTTGAAGGTAGAATTCCCAAATACACTGCCCCTCTGGCAACCTTTGACGGTACAATTCAATCGGTCGCGGGAGATATAGAAAACGGTTTTAAAATTGTCATCAAAAATGAAATAAAAGAGCAAAAAATCACCTATAATTCAGATAAAATGAAAATGTTAGTGGAAAATAATTCTCAAATTGATTCTGGTAGTCCACTGCTTGCCAAGCTTGATGGCGAAATTATCAGTAGCAGTCTGGGAGGTCTTGTAGAGCAAAAAGGCAACCAAATTGTCATCAGAAATACCGAAACTGCGGTGGAAGAATTTGAAACTATTCCGGGCTTTTATTCGGCAGTCAAAACTGGGCAAAGTGTCAAAATTGGACAACCGCTCACGGAAGGCTCAATCAATTTACAGGAGCTTTTGGACTTGTCAGGCGTTGACACCGTTCAAGAGTATATTATCAAAGAAATTAGTGATATTTACTTTTCTAACGGTATTGAAGTGGATGAAAAACACATTGAAGTCATTATTAAACAAATGTCTAACCGCGTCCAAATCCTAGAATCTGGCGACAGCGAATACTTGACTGGCGATGTTTTGCCGTTGTATTTTGTCATCAGTACCAACCAAAAATTGGCTGAAGCTGGCAAGGAAATTTGTATTTTCAAACGCATCGTTACGGGAATTAGCCGTGCCTCTTTGTCAACCGATTCCTTCTTGTCTGCTGCCTCTTTCCAAGAAACTGCTCGTGTACTGGTAGAAGCTGCCGTTAGTCGACGAAAGGACAGGCTTTGGGGACTCAAAGAGAATGTTATTTTGGGTCAGCTTATTCCGTGTGGAACTGGCTTTGATCCAGAAAAAGTCCAAAACGCTTTTGAATTGGAAGAGGAATATGACGAAGCAGAAATGGCAATGGAGGAGATTTAGGCTAAACTTGGTTTGCACAATCTTCAACAAAGATGAGTATAAGCGTGAGAAATTAGTAAAAAATATTTTTTTGGAGGGCTCATCACCCTCTTTTTTTTTGAAAACTTTTTTTATACCCAAACCCACATTAACTTGCTCTTGGTAATTTTGAAAAACTAAAATCTATGCTAGGTTGGGAAGAATCTGGGTATAAACAAGCCAAGTTGCCATCATGAATTAACCAGTAAAAAGCAAATTAAGGGTCATCACGAATGAAATGAAGTGATCTTGTGGTAAAATCTGGTAAAACTGTAAAAGATTGCTTCGTTCCTCGCAATGACAGGGAAAGATTGCTTCGTTAACCTCTGTTCCCTCTGGTCTGTTCGCTGTGTTCACCTAGTCGCTTTACTCCTGTCATTTGGTCTGGTTGTTCCCACACCCATGAACTCATTCACAATGACTGGGGAAAACGCAATAACCCAAAAGATTGCTTCGCTACACTCGCAATGACAGTGAAATTACGAGTTAACAAATGCAAGTTAATGTAGTTTTGGGTGTAAAAATCCAAGCTAAGGAATACTTTTGGTCAGTTTTTGATTTCCAAACGTTTTGGTGTGCTTTTTGACATTTTATTTTTTTTGGATTATACTGTGAGTTATTATATTAAATAACCCGAAAAATGATTTGATTGTTTAAAAAATTATTACTCAAAACAGATATTTTTTCAAAAACTTTATTCAAAAACAAATATGTTCAATCCATTCAAAGCTCTTTTTAGGCCTAATTTTGGACTAATTGTCGGTATCGGTATCGTCGCTTTTATTTTTTCTGGTCAGCTTTTTCCCCAGAATCTGGACTGCCAGACAATCAACTGTGCCAAAGCCAGTGAACTTGTCAAGACTGATCAATTTTGGCAAGAAAATCAAGATAAAATAATAAATTTTGGCAAAAATATACCTAACTCGCAAACGCCGTTTAGCCTGCCATGGACAAGCGAAAAATCGCAAGAAAGCTCCGAGTCAAGTCAAAAAGTTGATACTGGAATCAAAACTGAAGATATTGCCAAAATTTTGGGCGATCAGAACCTTTTTGAAGAGAAAAAAAATGACTACCATAATAAAGTCTTATTTTTGCTAGAAAATTCCAGTGCAGAAAGGCAAAAAAAGTTGTGCGGACTAAATCTTGGCTTCATCGCTACCAGCAAAGCGGAGGCACAAATTCAGGTTATTTGTCAAAAATTTGGCTCGCAGGGAATACAAGGAATCAACGAAGGTTTGGAATCTAACCTAAAAACTGATATTTTCCACATTCCCGAAGAATTTTTGCGGTAGGATTTTGAGTGATAAATTAATACAAAAATCAAGCAGAACGTAATATTGATTTGTATATTGTATTTAAAATGCAACCTGGTTGTATTTTCCTTGTAGGCAAAAATTTTGCTAAAAATTCATCTCCCTGATATTTATCAACTATAATGCGTTTACTTTTCTTTTTTATTTCCGAGCTGTTTTCTCTTGTTGAGTACGAACCTTAACCTTTGCCATAAAAAAAATTGTAAAATATAAAAAAAGTTTAAAAAAATATTCTTGAAAATTAGCACACTTTTCCACTTTTGGCAAGCGGTTTTCCCAATAAAATCAGCCTCCCAAGAAGCATAATTTTAATTAAAATAAACCAAATAATAAAGTAACTAAGCCACCTTTCTAGAATAAAACTCCACAATAGTAGCAGTCTTAATATCTTGAGGCAGATCTTCTTCTAGTGGTAAATTGATAACTTTGATAGTGT
>JBIIDY010000119.1:0-4702 GCA_044238065.1 Limisphaerales bacterium
TTTCCCAAAACATTTCATCGGTTAGTTTTGGAGGCCTACCGCCTTTGTTTGGACTTAATTTGTTAGACATATGCTTTGATTATTAAGTATTTATAACATTTTGTCAAGTTTCGATGGTTTGGGGTTAAAAAGTTCATTGGCAGTGTAATTCCCCTCGTGAGGGGGTGGCAACGAAGTTGACGTAGTGTTTTTTGTGGTACTAAATTTGTCCAGAAAACTTTTGACAATTTTTTTGACAATTTAGTGAAATTAGTTTCTATTTTAAGCAAATCTCTTGGAGACTTTGTTACAACTTTCAAAAACCCAAATTTTAGAAGATAGAGTCAGTTTAAAATTTTAATTTTACATTCTCAATTTTTATGGACAAAACAACACTTACACCAGCCTTTCTGGCCCAAAAAACCTGGGATCTTTACCAAACTCACGGCGTGCCAATTGAAGTTTCCCTAGACATTTTGGAGTCCAAAAATTTGAAATATGATGCCAAATTATTAGAAGAACTAGTTCAAAATCACCAAAAATTGAGCCAAAGTCAAACTAATACTCAATTCAAATCTGGGGTTGCCAGCGACACAGCTAAAACTCGGGCCATGCACACTGCAACTCATATTTTACACCAAGTTTTACGACAACTATTTGGAGAAAATGTAGCTCAAAAAGGCTCGGCAATCACCCCAGAAAAAGCCAGATTTGATTTTAGTTTTGACGGCAAAATCGAACCTGAAAACCTAATTCAAATTACCGAAAAAATCCAGTCAGTTATTGATCAAAACTTGGAAATGACAAAAGCTGAAATGACAGAAATGGAGGCAAGAAATCTGGGAGCAATTGGTCTTTTTGGTGAAAAATATGGCGAAATTGTCACGGTCTATACTTTATCAAAGAATGATTTTGTTTTTAGTCGAGAATTTTGTGGCGGCCCGCACATTACCAACACAAGCCAAATCGGCAAATTTCAAATTATCAAAGCCAAATCTATCGGACAAGGTCTCAAAAGAATTGAGTTTGATTTAATAAGTGAAGATTTTGTCAAGTAATTCCAACAACTCCAAAATAGTTTCAAAAATTTTATACCTAAATTTACATCAGCTTGGAAAACCAACAAAACACCCCGTCACTTCGTTCAACCCATTTTCGTACGAAAACAGACGCCCAAGCTACGGTTGCCACCCCTCTGGTCATGCCTCCCACGCTCGCAAGCTACGCTCAAGAGGGGAATTTCAATCAAAGTAATTAGAATTTTCCACCAAAATTAGCTAAACACACCAATTTGTAAATTATGATAACCTCTCTTTATTTACTGACTTTCATAAGTTTAGCCATTTTACTGACAATTTTAATTTGGAAATCGGTGGATTTTTCTTGGCTGGAAAAATTGAGTTTTTGGCTAGTTTTTAGCTTGCCGTTTGAAAGAATTCCAAGCTTAACTTTGAGTAGCTCCAACTTGCGGTTTAGTCAGGTTTTGACTTTTCTTGGATTTTACTTTTTGGCGATTTTGGTCATCAAAAAAGATAAGAAAATTTTGGAAACCAAATTCATTTCAGCTTTTTTTTGGCTCATTGGCTTTATCGTTTTATCTATTCCATCGTGGTTTTTTGTCTTGGATTACAACCGCTTTACAACGACTTGGCTGGCAACGTTACTAGCGTTTGGAGCTTGTTTTTTGGTTGCCCATTTTGCCAAACTTTCTAGTCTGAAAGGGCTTTTTGTCAGTTTAGCTATAGTTTCCATTTTTGGAATTTATCAATTTTTGGGTGATTTGGTTTTGGGTTTGCCAACCTTTTTGACTGGTTTGAGACCACAATACACCAAAGCCGTTTTTGGCTACCCGCGTGTCCAAGCTACTGCCATTGAGCCACTTTATTTTGCAGGAATGCTCTTTTGGCCAATGTTTCTAATGATTTTGCTACTTTTAAACAACCTGAAATTTAGAGATTTTTGGAATTTTAAAAACTTGGGAAATCAAAATGAGCAGACAATTTCACTAGCGAATAATAACCTTGGAAATAACCTTGGAAATAATTCTACCAAACTTTCGCAAACAACAAATTTGACAAAACTAACCTTAAATCACATTTCAAAACATCTTTCAAAGTCAAAAATCATTCAAAACCTTCAAAAATTACCAAATTCAAAACTCTTTAAAAAATTTAATTTAAACAAAATTCATCATAAAATAAATCTAAACTGGCTATTTTTGATCTTTTTCTCATTACTTTTTTTGCTAACTTTTTCCAAGAGTGGCTGGCTTTTTTTTGGCGTGATTACAGTGCTAATTTTAGTTTTTTATTTTTATCAATTAACTCGAAAATTTTTCCAAAAAACGCTGAAAATTACTCTTGTTTTTGGCTTAATAATGGGATTTTTGTATCTAATTTTGCCTAGCTTTGCCAGTAGTTTGAACGGGCTGACTCGGCATTTTGGCGAAGTTTTGACGGGAGAAGCGGCAACGATTAGCGAGCGAAACGAATTTTTGAAAATGGCTTGGGAGATTTTGCCATCATTTAGTATTTTGGGCATCGGTAGTGGTCAATATGGCGTCTGGGTCAAAAAAAGTAGCGAACTTGAGGGCTTTTTGATCGTGAATAATGTTTTTGTGGAGACTTGGTTGGAATTTGGTTTTTTGGCATTTTTGGCATTTTTGGCATTTTTGGCGACTCCAATTTGGCAATTTTTCACAGATAATCAACTTATAAAACCTTGGAAAAAACACTTTGGGGAACTATTTTCGCTAAAACCATCAACTTCATTGGAAAGTTTAGCTTCGTCGGAAAGTTTGACAACTCCTTCAAAAACTAACTTGGCAAAAAACCCAGAAATTCACCAAAAAGATAAAAAAAACCTAGAAAATGAGGAAGAAATTTTAATTAAAAATCAACGAATAAATTCAGTTTTGGGACAAAGTTTGGTTTTTGCACTTTTGACTTATTATTTACAGTGGCTAAGTTTTTCACCCATTTTTATCAACCCAATTTTCATTTTACTCGGACTACTTTTAGCATATTTAAGAGAAAAAAATGCATAATTCTGGTTAGGTTTCTGGTTGAAAAATAGTCTTTACAAGAGTATCTTTTTGTGTTATAATTGTGATATGATTTTTTGAACTCAATTTTTTTCACATTTTAAACCTTTTAATTACTTTTTATGAACAATCAGCCAACAACCCCAACTCAAGCAAATATACCAAGTGAAAGATTAGGGCTAATTAATGCGTTTTTCGCTGATATAAAGAGTCATAAAGAAAAAAAGGGGGGGGCATAACTGCAATTGGAATACTATCTCGTTATAAAGATTGGTCACCGCAAGAAGATTTTTCACCACAAGAAATAAAATATTTAGCAAGTCTGCTGCAGAACATAGGTCTCAAAGATATCGCAACGTCTCTCGTCGCAGAACACCAAAAGCAAAATGATAATAGTTCCAAGATAGAATTAGACAAAAAGGAGTCGGTAGTCGTTGATCAGATGGTTCCAAGAATTTTTCAAGATTTATCGGGTTTTGGGTCTATAGAAAATGACATTCTCAAAAAAACTCAAGGTTATATTCGCGAAAATGTTACCCAAATCAGAGGACTGGAAGCTGGAACAATTGGAAATAAAATTCTCAATATTGCGACAGGTTTGATAATTGCAAAAGGTGTTCAAAAATACTATCAAGATAATGAAGAAAATATGAAAAAATATGAACAATACTTTGACCTTGCCAAAGAAATTCGTGATTTTTATAAAAAAAAGAATTTAGAGCCTGGTGTAATTGATAAAATTTATCTAGGAGAATTGAATGTAGAAAATTTGAATTTAGCTGAATTTTTGGATATTGGACAACGGTTCAAAGAAATGGAAAAAAGTAAAAATGGAGAAAATCTAAATTCTCACGAAAATAATTCAAAATCAACAGAAAATACAAAGCGAATGCCTGAATTGACAGAAAAAGAAAATCTATTTTTGCAAAATATTGGTGGAAATTTGGAAAACGCCTTTGCTGGTCTATCTGTTAAAATTAATCAAGAAATGATTGAAAATGCCAAAGGTTATGTTAGGGAAAATATCACACAAATCAGAAATCTTGATAATATAAAATCTATTGAATACAGAATATCTAAAACTGCGGTTGGTTTTATCATCCTGGAAGGAAACAAAAAATGGCACAGTCTATCCACAGTAAATAATCCACACCATGAATGGCATAAGCTTTGTAGCGAAATATACAGTTTGGTTCCTGAATATGACAGACCCTTGCAGCTAAAAATTGCTAATGTAGATATGAATGGTAAAGTTTCTTTGGAAGATTTGTACGCTACAGGAAACCAGTTAGCTGAGCTAAAAACACGTAATGCCAATAAAAAACTCTAAAAAAAATCAAAACTAGTGTTGGTTTTGTAAAAGTTAGTTTTTATCAGAAAATTAATTTTTGAACCTAAATTTAGCACAGAATTATTTAAATTGACGACTTTTTTTACCATTTCAACTTTGAGATTTATTTAACGTAAGAGACCTCGTCTGGATTTATTATTCCAAATAAATTACATTTGGCTGATTTTCCAAAAACTTGATTTCTCCCTCTTTAAAGCCAGAAACAATAGACCTCTTGCGTTAAACATTTTTTAGGTTACAAATTCCACAAATTAAATTAAATCTTTTAGCTATTTTATTCAGTCTATATCTACAAATTCCGCTAATAATTCTGAAATTTTTAACCAACG
>JBIIDY010000120.1:0-4657 GCA_044238065.1 Limisphaerales bacterium
GAAGCAAAGGCTGAGAAGTTTTTACGATTATTCTGTTGATTTTATAGAGAATTTATGTATCCAAATTAACTGTATGAGTGTAAAGGTTTAATAGGGATTGGCTATATTATTTTTTCTAGCTAAATCTATTAAAATTTCATTGATTTTTTTGCCAAAACCTCTGCCTCTATGACTTGGAAGGCAACAAACACCAGTAATGCTTGCGTATTTTTCGCTTTCAATCTGCAAAAATCCAACTGCTACTATAATACCATTTTCTTTAACAGTTACAACTTTGGTGTTGGGATCGCCCATAAAACATTTTAACTGATCTACTGTTAGCGGATATTTGTAATAAGTTTGTAAGAATATTTCTATAATTTGAGCTTGGTCGGTTTCCGTTAGCGATGATAACTCGCTTGCTACTGGTTTTTGTGAAACTCGCTCTGGCTTAGTTGATAATTCTAACATAAAGTAAAAAAATAAAACCCCCATGCGGGAGTAAGTAAAAAATTAAAATTTTCATTTAATTAGACCAAAAAAACTTTCTCCCAATACATTTGAGTATACATCAGCAGGAGGGAAAGAGAATTTATTGACATAAAAAAACTTACCAAGAATAAGTATTATTTCTATAATTTTGTCAAATTTTTCAATAACAACTTGATTTACAGCTTAATTCCTACTTTAGAATTATTAGTGGAATTTGTAACCCAAAACACAGGGTGTATGAGGTTTGTTATATTTCAATGGACATAAATAGGAAATAAGGTAATAATTAGGTGAGTATGTCTGAACTTTTTAGAAAAAAAATAGAAACCACAAATCCAACTTCTAATAATTTTGAAAATCATAATTTGCGTTGAAATTTTTACTTCACTGCAGGTACACACGGAGATGAAGAAGCCCCGATAAATGTAGCTTTATCATCTTCAAAGAATTACGATATTAAAATAATGAATATTCCAGCAACAATTATGGGAGTAAGAAGTTATCCAAATGAGCAAAATGATTTGAACAGAGAAAATACAGATGGCAAACAAGTTGACAAACGAGTACAAAAGATGAAAGAATGGAGACTCGGTAGAATTGCCAACTCTGGTGAGAAACCTTTTTGGGTTGATTTACATGTTGACAAAAAAATAACTGAACCGTTTGTTGTCATGATTGATTTTGATCCTCAAGAAACCGAGTCTAAAATAAAATTGGCTTTATCGCTGGGGATACGTGAAATAATGATACTTACTCCAGAAGTTGGGCAAAGAAGTTTAAACTTGCAGTATTCTTTGAGAAATGGTTGTGGAAACTTTGCAGGTAATCCAAGTGCTGATGGTTGGGTAATGAAATTTCCTCCAAATAGCGAAAATTTGATTATGGAAACTTTGGATAAACTAAAGGAAGTCAAGTTAGATAACAATCCTTTGTTAGCAAAAATAGATTTTAAATACTTAATTAAAAGAGTCTCGTTGGTTGATAAACCTGAAGATGATACTGAAAATGTGAAATTTCAACAAGTTAATTTGTATTATGAGGGAAATCCAAGCAGTGTTTTTTATAAAATTGTAATGGAAAACCCCTAAACTTTTTGAATTTTTTGCTCGTAAAGTTGCTTGGTTAGTTTGTAATTGCCTTGCTTGATGCGAATTAGTCGTTGGACTTTGTAGCCGACTGCCTCACACATTTGGCGGATTTGGTTATTCCTTCCCTCAAAAAGCTCAAAAGCGTACCAAGTTCGAAATTCTTGATCCAGTTTCAAATAATCGTAATTGGCAAAATCGCTGAACAGGGTTATTTTACAAGGTTGCAACTGATATTCGTCTAGTTTGATGCCTTTTTGCAAAATTTTAAGAGCTTCTTCGGGCATTTTTTCTTTGAGAGCCACAAGGTAGATTTTGGAGGTTTCTTGGCTGGGGTGCGTTAATTTATAGATAACATCGCCGTCGTTGGAAAGCACGATCAAACCTTCGCTCATATAGTCAAGTCTGCCGGCAGTTTTGAGACTTTGATATTTTTTGGGAAGTAAGTCATAAACAGTTTTGCGATCTTGCGGGTCTTTTTTGGTACAAACAGAAAAAATGGGCTTGTAAAAAAGGACAGTTTCGTTCTTGACTCCGCCAACATTCTCCCAATTATTTTTGTTAAAAAAACGCACTGCGTCGCCATCCACCGCCTGATCAAACAAATTTGCCAGTTCTCCGTTGATTTCCACTAGTCCTTGCTTGACAAGCTCGTCACCTTCTCGCCTTGAAACGCCCAAATGATGAGCTAAAAATTGATTTATACGCATAAAAATAACTAATTCAACTTTTCTAATTTTGTCAAAAATTTCCTAAAAATTCCAAATCACGAAATTAAAAATAGCTTAAAACTTGACACTGAAATTCCCCTCTTGAGCATAGCTTGCGAATGAACGAAGTGAATGTGTGAGAGCAAGGAACGGAGCGTGGGAGGAACGACCAGAGTGGTGGCAACCGCAGGGTGGGGGTATTTTCGTGATAAACAGGTAATGGAATTATCTTTTGGAAAAATAAAATTAGTCAGAATTTATAGGAAAATATCAAAATACCTGAAAAGTAATTTCAAGGTTTTGGGTTAGTAATTATCAAATTAACAGAATTTTATAAATTATAGATTTTGGTATACTTTAATACCACAAAATCACCCCGTCAGTCTACAACTGCCACCCCTCATCGCTTTGCTCAACCCATTTTCTTGGGAGAAAATAGACTAGAGGGGAATTTTAGTACCAAGTTTCAAGTCATTTTCAACTGTTTTTCCCAATTCTTTCCGATTAAGAAACTCGCCAACTTTTCAAATTTTAAAAATAATTACAAATTGGAATCAATGAATTTTAGGGCAAGTTCCAAAACTTGGTTTGGGTTGAGTTTGTCGTTATTGATCACGCCTGTGTCTGGAGTAATTAGCCCGTTACCTAGCTCTATTTGGTTGATAATATCACGGTTATTTCTGGCAATTATATTGATTTCAAACTCTTTTTTCAAACTTGTCTCAAACTCGGTGGTGTTTTCCAGATTTAGATTATTTCCTCGTTTGTTAAGAAAAATGTTGTGATAATATCTTTGCCATTTAACCTCATCCGAGCAATCTACCAAAATCTTGATAATTTTGAAACCGTCATCACAAGCCATCGCAATATCACGAGGAGTTGCCCCGCGACCATCCCGCACGAACGCCACCCCAACGGAGCGATAAACTTCCAAACACTTGTCAAAAAAACGGTTGTAAGTGTAGTTGTTACGAGCAATTATAGAAACTTTGCTGTCAATCAAGCCATTTTTCAAGTCGGTGTGGGTGAGGATTTTGTCCTGAAATTGGAATTCAAACTTGGCGTCTTTGATAGAAACCTCTAATAAGTTCAAAACTAAATCACTATTTTCTGGGCTAATTTCTAGGTTTAGAGTAGTATAAATATAAGTAATCGCTCGCCAAATTTTGCCAGTGTCAAGGTTGGGAATGTTGAGCTTCTGGGCTAATAAATCACTCAAAGTGCCTTTACCAACACCAGCCAAACCAAAAATACTAATAATCGTTTTGGGGTTTTGTTGGAGCTTTTTGGACAAGTTTGTCAGACATTTTTCAAGGTCAAAATTCGCATCTAAATCAGACAAAAACAAGTTGTGATTTCCAAAATAATCAGCCATGTAAAAACACAAAAAGAAAAAACCAAAAATTTGTCAAGGGAAAAACCAAACCAAACAAACCAAGAATTAAACTTGGCGATAATTTCCGATTTTAATCTATAATCCTAACCTGACATTTTGGGCGAATTTTGGACAAACAAAACCCCCGCTGTAGCTGAAATTTCCAGACTAGCGAGGAGTATCTTGAAGAGAGTTTGTGAAAGTTTTATTGCTCTAATGGTTTAGGTTTTAGATTGCCTTTTAAATCATCATTTACAACCCTCAACATATCTTTGACTTTTTGAGCAATTTTTGTTGGATCTTTTTTTTCATCCTCGCTACCTATTTTAGGAGTTTCACTTGGTACTGTAAAATTATATCCACCAATATTGACTGTTTGTGTTTTATCATAAGGGATAAATAATTTTGCTGGATGAAGTTTGCCAATTTCAACGAACACACTATTTGCGGTAAGATAATCCCTTACTTCCAACATTGCCTCCTGATTATATTCGCCATTAGGATTAGCATTAAAAGTCATAGAAACTCCATCATCCATGTATTTAACCAAGGACAAATATTCACCATATTTAGATACCAGATATTGTGTTATTGAGATAACCGACTCTTTGCTGTTGTTTCTTCCTGCAAGTTCTGCTTGGGAATTTTCTTGGATGTTTGATTTTGAACTATTATCTGGTGGTGTTTGTGCCAAACTTGGAAGTGCTACACCTACTCCTAATACTGTTAATCCTGTTGCAATAAGGGTGTTTTTTATTCTACCCCCCCCCGTGGTTTTTTGAGTCTATTTTTGATTTTGGAAGTCCTTCGTTATTTGCCATATTGTTGATAATAAATTGTAGACATCTTTCCTAATTCAAAATCCTTAATTTTGGCTATTTTTCGTTGGTTTTTTCTGCAATGGCAAATTTGTTGAGAAAACTGACTTTTACAGAGCCCACTTCTGGCTTCATTTTTGGCAAAACTTTTTGAAAACACACATTTTTCCAAATTTAAAAAACTACTCATTACTTTAT
>JBIIDY010000121.1:0-4648 GCA_044238065.1 Limisphaerales bacterium
ATATATTTTGGAATTTCATTTGAAATTTGATTGATTTCTTGATTTGGCAATTGAGTTTGAAATT
Source organism: Limisphaerales bacterium (assembly GCA_044238065.1). Taxonomy (GTDB): domain Bacteria; phylum Patescibacteriota; class JACMRA01; order JACMRA01; family JACMRA01; genus JBIIDY01. Next base: position 65 of record JBIIDY010000121.1, read on the forward strand.
GAGTTTTGGCTAGATTTTTGATTTGATTTTCACCTTGAGAATTTTGATTTGACTTAGAATTTGAATTGAAGTAATTGCTAAAATAGGGTTTGAGATGTTCTAATGTAAAAATTTCCTCCTCTTTTTTGGCAAGGCTTATTATGTCTGTATCTAATCCAAAACTTTGCAAAACCTCCCAGTCCACCGCCAATTGTCCCTTACCACCATCCACGATAATCAGATCAGGTAGTTCCCAGTTTTTGAGATTTTGACGAGTTTTTTCTAGTTTTTTGGTCAATAAGTTTCTTAATTTTACTGAATTCTCCAAATCTTCCGTTCCCAAACCTTCCATATTTTCCAATCTTTCCAAATCTTGCTGAATATTTTCAAACCCGTTTTTTATTTCTTGAAATTTTTGAATTCTTCGGGTCAAAGTATGTCTGTGATTTCCAAAATCATCGTTAATTTCTGGACATTTAAAAATCCGATAAAGCGATTTACAGGCTGCCCCGTCAATAAAAACAACCATTGAGCCATAAACCATTTTTCCTGATAAATGAGAAATATCATAGCACTCAATACGACGTGGAATTTTGCTTAATTTGAAAATTTGTCTCAATTCAACGAGTACATTAAAAAGATTATTTTCTTCAAAAAAATTTAGATTTTGCCCCAACTTTTGGCGTTTCAGATAGTTTTTGGCGTTAATTTGTCCTTGTTCAAGAAGTGATTTGATAGCTTTTTGACTAGATTTCTTTTGGTCAATTTCCAAACCAGTCAGCTCCGTCAAAATTTTGTAATTATCAGCTCCAAGTTCAATTTTCATCTCAAAAAATAAAAAGTTAATAAATATAACTAACCAAAAATACTAAATTAACAAATTGTCAAAAAATGTCAAAAATATCAACTTTGGAATTATTTTTCGGTAAAATTATTTGAAAAAGGAAGTCTGGAATTATTTTTGATGGCGAAAAACTAAAAAGTTAAATTTAGTGAGTTTTATTTGGAGCTTTGGGAAATTTGGAAACAAAAACTGTGTTAAAAAGTTAAAAATTTTCTAATGGTTCTTTGAAAGAAAATAATAAACCACAACCCAATAAAATGAGTAAAATTCCACAGATGAATTCAAAATTTTGACTACCACCAGTTCTAACCAAATGATTGTCTGGGTTATTATCTGAATTCTTTTTGACTTTTGGACTGTTTTTAACTTCACTGACAACTGATTTATCAACTTTTTCTTCACACTCTGCTTTGATTTCTACCAAAATTTCGGCGATTGCAGTTCGGTTTTGAGAATCTTTGACCGTGCTGACAACTCTGTAATTTCCTGCTAAAATTTGACTATAATCAGGCTGAATTTCCCAAGTATTATTGACTAAAATTGGCTCGAAAGTATAAGCCAACTCGCCAGTTTCCATTCTGTAAAGTTTGTTAATAATCGTAAGACTACCACTACCGCCACTAACTTTCCCGCGCAAATTACCACCACAAATATATGGATCTTCTATAAAAATTGCCAAATCGGAACGAAAATTTTCTGGATTTGAGATTGGCTCAGAACTGGAAAAACTGGAACTAGAAAAACTAGTGTTTGACTGTCCTGAATATGAATTTGATGAATTATTTAACGAATTACTCAAAAAATTACTTCCACTAAAAACAAGGTTATTACGGCTAGAAGAAGTGTTTGAACTGGAATTTTGACCAAAACTACTTGCAAAAGATGAGTTTATTTGACTTGAGCTAAAAATAGAAGATGTTAATGATGAATTTAAAGATGAAAATAAGCTGGAAACTCCAAAGCTGCTACTGAAAGATGAAGTAAAATTACTTGAAAAACTGGAACTTTGAGCGGAGATTTGACTAGAACTATTTGAGGAAACTAAAGAAGAAATGGTGGATGAATTAGAGCTAGAAATAGAGGATGAGCTGGCTGAAGAATTAGCTGATGAAGGACTACTAGACCCCGGACAAATATCAGGTAAAGTGGTATTGCTACGACCAAAAGTAGATATATTTTTAGCTTCCACCCAGCTACCATTATCACCACTTCTACCATAAATAATGTCGTTATTATTACTGCCAATGATGGTATAGCTTTGAGAATCTATGACCGAGCTACCATCTATCAAATTGAGAGTGTCGCCACTTGTGTTGTTGAGCCAGCCTTCCGCGGTCGTAAAAATCACAAAACCACCAATAGGAACCACAAAACCACCAACCAAATTACCACCACTATCAAAAACTCGAGTAATATTCGTCGCTGTGTTGGATCCAAGAGATTTGACTCCGCCCACTGCGCTGTCTTTGAGCTTCCAAGTGGATAAATCTACCGTGACACTGCCTGAATTATAAAGCTCTACAGTTTCCAAATTACCATAAATTGAACAGGTTGGAGCGGGTAAAAACTCGTTAATAACAAGACTTCCAGATGCAAAGGTATTGACTTGAGCAAAAAATAAAGAAAATATCAAAGTGAATATCAAACTAAAAAAAGTCAAAAATATATTGGAAGATATAGACAAATTTGACATTGTGAATTTTGAAATGTTGGGTAAATGTGGTTTTGAAAAAGATGAAAAAGGCATAAAAACAGTTACTATTCGTAGTAGTTAGCATAAAAAAGAGTATCTGTCAAATAAAATTTTCTTTGAACTTTTAGATTGCTTTTGGGTTTTTTTAAAGAAACAAGGTTGAAAAATATATTTTAAAAATGATTGGGGTTTGAATTGAAATTGACTTTTTGCCTAACTTTTTGGGAAAAAATAATGGGAGCGAAATGGTAAAATAACTTGAAAATAACAAAAAACACTTTTTTAATGTTTAGATATTTATTCGGAGCGAACTTCTCATATTGAATGAATTTTTATACCCAAATCAAAACCAACTTGCAACGGTTAATTACTAATTTTTACACCATTGTTGGCTTGTTTGCCATTACAAGCTTGTTTCCCGACTACCCCGAATGAGTGTATGGGTACGAAGTGAATAAGCGGTAGCGAATGTGGAAGGAACAACCCGACCAAGTGGTAGGAGCAAAGCAACTAGGTGAACACAATGAACAGAAGCGTAGCGAAACAGACCAAAGGGAACAGAGGCTAACGAAGCAATCTTTTTTAACTTTACTAGATTTTGCCACAAGACCTCTTCATTTCACTCGTGATGACACCCTATGGCTTGCAAATATCAATATATCTTCAATTTTGAAAAAGTAAAATTTATGAAAGTTGGTCTGGATTTGGCTTTATAAAAACTTTTCTAGTATTTTTTGGCTTATTTCCCAGAGCTTATCTTGGTTTTCAAGGCTTGCAAGCCCACTTGGTTTTTTGATTTTACAATTGTCAAAATAAAGCCCGGTTGTGTTTTCCAAAGACTTGTCGGTAGCTACAAAAAAGCTGGTTACTGCTCCTTTTTCGGGAGTCATTATCAACCAGCCGAGCATTTGTCTGACAATTTTTGGCATAATTAGAAGCTGGGTGTTGACTATGCCAGGGTGAAGACAATTACATGTGATATTGCTATAATACGGATTATTTTCCTTGTTTTCTGCCAGAATTTTGGCGAGCTTTTGGGTGAACAGAACGTTGTAAAGTTTGGAATTGTAATAACTCATTTGACTGCTGAATTTACGGCTTGTAAACTCCAAATCGTTCCAGTCAGGGCTCGCCAAATAATGCCCCATTGATGATAAATTAACAATTCTCGCTTTGCCATCCTTATTTTCCAAAAGGTTATTTTTGAGAATTAGATGTGTTAATAAAAATTGTGCGAGGTGATTAACCGCGAAAGTCTGCTCAATTCCATCCACTGATAGTTTTTTTTCCTTTTTCCAAACGCCGACATTATTGATTAAAATTTGGAATTTTTGGTTTTGAGAAGTCAGTAAATCCACAAAATTTTTGGTGGAAACGAGACTATTAAAATCACATTCAAAAAGTTCTACGGTAACGCTAGGGTTTTGGGCTAAAATTTCCGTTTTCAATTCTTCTCCTTTGCTTAGATTTCTCACAGGAAGGATTAGATTAGAGCCAAAAGTTGCCATTTTGAAAGCCGTTTCTCGTCCGATTCCGGCGGTTGCCCCTGTGATTAAAGTTGTCATATTTGGAAGAAAATTAAAATTAAAGTAAATTGGAAAAATAGAAATAATACCCCAAAACAATAAACCTCTTGTCAAAAAAAGTCAAGCTTGAAAGGAAAAAGCTGTAGAATTTAAAACCAAAAATAAAACCCAGCCTACTCGCCAGCTCCATCCCTCTTTCTAATCAAAATCCGAAAATAAGGGCAAGTGCCATTTTGCAAACGCAAATCCCTATCGTCATCTCCGTGTCTAAATTTGATAATCTCAAACTGTTCGGGATTATATTTAGATACAAAACTAATTGGCACTCCCATTACTCCGTCGTAATCACTCGGAATCGCGTCAACGAAAGGAACTTCAATTGCTTCGTAATTATCATATTTTTGATAACCAATGTTTTAAGAACCTGTCCTAAATCTCTCGCTTAACCCATTTTAGGCTACAACCACCTGTTAATCTTCGGCATAAAAGTCTTATGAAACCTAAAATAATTAACGATTTAGTTGATCTAAATAACCTTTCGT
>JBIIDY010000122.1:0-4584 GCA_044238065.1 Limisphaerales bacterium
TTTATTTGAGCTATTTTGTTTGAAAAAAGTAATGACTTTTAACCTCAAATCGTTGCTGTAGTGGGACATACCAAAATTGTAGAAAATATTTTATTTTTTGTAAAGGTCTAATAGGAATTGGCTATATTTTCAAAATAACTAAAAAAATGTAAAGGTTTAATAGGGATTGGCTATATCAAAAAAACCTCCCAATATAAGAGGTTTGAAAATTCGCCAAAATTATTATTCTTATCTGTTCAGTTTGAGTTTAACAAAATTTTACTTATTGCTAGAATTCTACCATAAAGAAATTTCGCCATTAGGTTTTTATCATAATTATTTACCCTAAATCAGTAGTTTTTATTTGATAATTTCTTTCTTTTGGTAGTTTTTCAAAGCCTCAAAAACTGATTGAATACCGACAATTTTGTTGTTGCTGCCAATAATTTTGGAATAAACATTTTGGATACCAGCAAGCTCTAAAACGGGGCGTAAAAATCCTCCTGCGATCAATCCAGTTCCAGTTTGAGCCGGTTTTAAATAAATAATTGAAGCGTTGTATTTGGAGTGAACCGGAAAATCAAGTGAGCCTTCTGCTGTAATTTTGATGCTGATGAGGCTATCTTTGGCTTTTTTGGCAGCTTTATTAACGGCATCTTGGTAGTCAAGTCCTTTGCAAAGAGCGTAGCCCACCTTGCCATTTTTGTCTCCGACGACAACCAAAGCTGAAAATCTCATATTTTTACCACCTTTGACAACCTTGGTAACTCTTTTGACTTGGATGACTTTATTATCCAAATTTGACTCTTCTTCTTGTCGGCGACCTCTGCGTTGCCCATCACGACTACCACGACCGCCAGCAGCACCTTGCCCGTCTCTTCTACCACCACGACTATTACCACCTTGGGAATTTCTACCAAAGTTTTGAGAGCGATTTTGTCCAGTTTGTCCGTTGTTTTGACCGTTACTTGGCCCATTATTAGGGCGAGTTTGTCCAGCTTGTCCAGAAGTTGCTGGGTTTGCTTTTGGAGTTGTTTGAGTTGGGGTATTTTCCATAAAAACTAATAAAATGAATGAAGAAAAATTAGAAAAAATTGATTTGATTGCGTTTTCCGTTTGGCAATTTGCAATGAAAATTTAAATTAAAAAGTGTAGCTTAGAAATTTGAATCGGAGATTTAAAATAAAAAAAATCTGAATTAAATTTTTATACCACCTTCTCGAATATTGTCAGCCACAGCTTTGATGCGACCACAGAAAGGGTGGTTTTGGCGATAAAAGACAACCTCGTTAATTTCTTTTGATTTACAAAAGTTCGCTACTTTTTTGCCAATTTCTTCAGCTTTGTTGGTTTTACTTCCAGAAATATCCTCGGATTTGAAAGTTGCAAGAGTTCTTTTGCTGACTGCTTCCAAAACAAGAGCAGTGATGTTTTTGTTGGATTTGGAGACCAAAACTACAGGGGTTTGAAAGGTGATTTTGGCTCGGGATCTTGGTTTTCGTTGAATTTTTTTCATAAAAATTATAATTGAAAGTAATGTGGATAAAAATTTGGAATTTGGAAAACTATGGAAAAGAGGTGATTTAATTTATCGTCAAATTTTGGTTAGGTTTTAGATAAAACAGTTTAAGAGGTTGACTAGGTTGGCTTTTTTAAAATGCCTTAGAAAGTTTGGAAAACTAAAAAATAAATGCAAAAATAACTACTTCCACTTGATTTTGGTTTCAGTGTAAAGCTCGTGTTTTTTGCTGATTGGGTTGTATTTTTTCAAAGTGAGTTTAGTATTAGTGTTTGGTTTACCTTTTGCTTTGGATTTGGTTGTCATATATCGGTGAACTCGCTTTTTGCCGTCGGGTAAAGTCACGGTAGAAATCAAACAAATTTTAGTTTTTTGCCATGCCATAAGAAATTTTTAGATAAATTTTAAAATATAAAGTTGAGTTTTTTAGATAATTTTTAATTGGATTAATCTTTGAATGAGCTGGTTTTGAAAAGTTTTTTTGGTGATTTTTGGCTAAAAAGTTTGAGAATATCTTGAAACTTATTAAACTAAATTTTTGAAATTGATTTAAAATTTGCTTTGGATTTGAATTCTAAAAAAATAAAGCTAAAATAAAATTTAGAAATTTAGAATAATAGAAATTATTTAAAATAATACTAAAATAACATTTGGAACGAAAGTTTCTTGGAAAATAAATCAAAAACTAAAAAGTCATAATTTAGAAAAGTTCAAAAAACCAAAACCTAAAAATTTACCCAAAAATACACAGTCAAAAGAAAACTTAAGCTCTAGCTCTTTGATTATTTCTGTCAAAATTAGAACCTTGTGGGCGTTGATTACTACTTTGTGGGCGTGGAGCTCGATTTCGGTCTTGTGTTAGCGCTTCTTTTTTTACTTCAGGTTTTATTTCTTCCACATAGCTTTTTAGACCGTCGTTATAAGATTCAACCAAAGTTTCCATTACCAAATTCACAGTTTTGATGGAGTTGTTGTTACACGGGATAATATAATTGGAAGTTCCTTTTTCTTGAGGTAAATATGTAACGTTAGCGTTAGTCAAAATAACTACTGGAATGCCCATTTTTTCAGCTTCCTTGATAGCACTGCGATTGTTGGCAGCGTCCAAAACGATTACACAGCCAGGCTTGACGGTTTTCATCGTTCTAATCCCACCAAAAAGTCTCAAACCTCGTTCTTTTTTCTCGCGAAGATTTAGCTTTTCGCCAGCACTAAGGCTTTTGTAAAAACGTTCATTTTCCTCATAAGATTCAATTTTTTTGATGCCAGTTATAGAAACCCCAATAGTTTTGCGGTTAGTCAAAGTGCCTCCAATCCAACGATTACAGACAAAGGGCATTTCCTCGTTTAGGAATTTTTTGGCAAAATCTTGGGCAACGCTTTTGACGTGGTGAGAAGTTCCAACAATCAAAATCTGCTTCTTTTTGGAGCCACATTTGTTCATTAGTTGAACAGCTTTTTTAAGTCTGGTGTTGACTTTGACCAGATCCCAAAAACAGATTTGATCTTTGACCGAGTGGACGAGACCAGAAAGTCTTGGGTTGACGGTGGATTTGTGATTACCACGGTGTGCACCAGTTGCGAATAAGCTCATTAAGCTAAGACCGGAATTCATAAATTGATTTTGGATAAAATAAAAATTTGGTAAAAAGTGAAAATAATTTTTTGGATTTTTATGGTGGTTTGCTAATTTTGGTTTTGGTTATTTTTTAAAATTTTTCACTCTAAATAATAACTGTTTTGAAATTAACCTATGACCAACTAGCTATTTAAAACGCTGACATTTTCTTCGGTGATTTGCCCTTCTTCCAAAATTACGAAATATTTTTTGGGTCTAAATTGAGCCACGGTAAAACGACCTTTCTTTTTAGCTTTTTGTTGGACGTTGGTAGAAGTGATTTTTTTCACACGAACACCCATTTTGACAAGTTTTTTAGTCAATTCAATTTTGTTAATTTTGACATTTTCGCTGTTGACGAGCGTATAGACATTTTTTAATTGAATTTGGTAAGATTTTTCAGTTTGTAGAAGTAGCCAAGCCATGAAATGTATTGATAAATTGTTGATAAATTTTAAAAATTGGTGGTTTTTCTAAACGTTGAATAAATGTTGAGTTTGTTTCAAAAACAATTGCACCTTAATTTTTTTGCTAATTTTTTATGTTAGAAGTTCCCAAATTGGATTATAATTTGTTGAAATTAAGCGATTTCTACGGGGGAAACTAGGATTTTGATCCTGCTGTAACGGCGGCGGATTTTGGACGCACTTCCGCGAGCTCTTGGCATCATTCTATAAAGCCTTTGAGCCTCTTCCACGACGATTGTTTCAATTTTGTAATAATTAAAATCATCTTCAACAAGTTTGAGGTTGCTAGCTGCCGACTTGATTAAATCAAAGATTTTTTTGGATTTTGGGTGACCGTTGCTCATAAGATTAGCGATGGCAGAGTTGAGGTTTTGACCGCGAATAGTGTTAATAATTAGGCGGCTTTTACGCGGACTATAATTAAGTGTAGTTTGAGCGGTGAATTTGATTGCTGGAATTATGTTAGGCATCAAAAAAATTGATAAAAATGACAAAAAGTGAAAAAAGTGAAAAGCCAAAATTTGGAAAACATTCTAAAAGAGAAAACCCATTTTGAGTTTGTTCCAGAGCTTGCCAAAATTATTGAAATGATCAACTTTATTCGGTGTTTTAGTTTGACAAAATCTACAAAAAAGCAAGTCAATAACCCAAAGTTACCGCAAGTGACTGTGATTGTAGCCAAAATAAACCAGTCTATTTATGATTTAATTTCGTGTTATTTGGCGATTATTCCAAACAAAATCTAAACTAAAAACTAATAGGAGAGGTTATTTTTATGTCAAAAAGCAGATAGCCTAACTCAATACAAAGAAAAATATTTTGTCAAGTTGTGGGTTTTCCAAGCTTTTTAAAACTTAAATCTCATTACAATATCAACTTCACCACTATTTCAAAAACCCAAATTCATAAACTTTTGGCTGGATTTTGTGGCTTAAAACTTCCAAACTTTCTCGTAAATTAGCGATTAAAAGGTTGTATTTTTCGTCGTTGCTTTTGTTGTT
>JBIIDY010000123.1:0-4550 GCA_044238065.1 Limisphaerales bacterium
TAAGCCACGAGCGGCGGTAAATGCCAGTTGTATCGGTATTGAAAAAGTTGAACCAAATCAAAAAGCTGTAGATATTTATGAAGGAGAAAGAGTGAAAAATAAAAAAAATGAGTTGGTTTTGGAACACAATAAAACCGCCAAAGTAGAAAAAAGCCTAATCCAAAAATTTGATGTTTTGCTGACCAAAGTAGATAAAAAAACTATAAAAATTCTGGAACAGGTTAGTAGTTTTGTGCCGTTTAGTGAGATTTGCGAGACTCAATATGGTTGTGCGACTGGAGATAATGATGTTTGGCTACGAGACAAAACTAAAAATATAAGTAGAAAACAATGGCTAGACAAAAATGCCAAAATCTTTGGAACAGTTAGAGATAAAGACGGCGAAGAAAAAGTAAATACAAACCTAAAAGATTATTATAAAGGTCAGCATATTAGCAGATATTATCTACACAAAACCCAGTATGAAGTGAATTATTTGCCAGACAAAATGAAAAAACACCGCACAACAGCCAGACCTGGCGACATTGACGATAGATTTGAGAAAGAAAAAATTGTCATGTCTTTAATAGGCGAAAAAATGAAATGTGTTTTTGATAGAAAAAATTGTTATTTTGATGTTAATGCTAACATTTTGACCATTAAAAAAGAACAAATTGAAAAATACAGTTATCAATATTTAGCAGCTTGTTTAAATTCAAAACTCCTTAATTTTATAGCAAATTTGTTTAGAAGTAATATCAGCTTTACTTCCAGTCTCCTCAAAAAACTCACTATTCCACCAGCACCGCTTGAAACTCAACGAGAAATTGCCGAGTGGGTTCGCAAACTTACCGATCTTTACGAGATTTTTTACACCCAAAAAGATACTTGGACACCAGAAACTCTAAAGACAGAGGAGGCAAGACTGGTGCGAGTAGAATACGAAATTGACAAGCGAGTTTGTGAGCTGTATGGTGTGGAGTATGAAGATTTGTAAATTCAGAATTTAGTTGACAGTTTTTGTATTTAGATTTAGTAATTTTCTGGTAGAAATGGGCGATTATCTGTAGAAATTATTCAAAAATTTATTAATAAAAATCCGTGCTTGCTAGTAAATTCCTTTCAAAATTGAAACAAATAAAAAAAGAAGATTTGCTTTCTACCAGAGGTTTTGGCGAAAAATTGGCTGATAATTTTGTTAATTTTACGAAATCGGATAGATTTGAAAAGCTGCTTTCTAAATTTGAACTTTTGGAAAAAAAAGGCAAGGGGGTAGAAATCACTACCAAAGAAAAGCTAAAAGAAGGTAAATTGTCGGGCGAAATTATCTGCATCACTGGAAGTTTTGAGATTGGACGAAGCGAAATAAAAACAAAATTGGAAAATCTTGGAGCTGTTGTTACCGATACTTTGAGCAAAAAAAACACGATATTATTGGCTGGTTTGGAGGCTGGGAGCAAACTGGAAAAAGCCAAAAAGCTGGAAATAAAAATTGAAACTGAACTAAAAAATTTATTATAATTTATGTCAAAATATGTTTTAATCACAGGGGCAAGTAGCGGAATTGGCGAATCTTTGGCTAAAGTTTTTGCTGAAAATAAATACAATTTGATTTTGACCGCTAGAAGAGAAGACAAATTAATTAATTTACAAACCAGATTGGAAAAAGATTACGGAATAAAAGCAGTAGTGATTTTGTCAGATTTGAGCAAAGTAGAATCCGCGGAAAATTTATATCAGGAAATTAAAAATCAAAATTTGGAAGTGGAGATTTTGGTCAACAATGCTGGCTTTGGTGAATACGGCGATTTTGTAGATTTGGAAATGGGAAAACAGCAAAATATGATTAATGTAAATATTGTAAGTTTGATGAGGCTTTCGCATTTGTTTAGCACAGAAATGAAAGAGAGAAAATCTGGTAAAATTTTAAATATCGCTTCAACTGCGGCTTTTCAACCGGGTCCAAAAATGGCAGTTTATTTTGCTACCAAAAGTTTTGTTTTGCACTTTTCGCAGGCATTATCCCTAGAATTAGCCAAATACAATATCACTGTTACCGCAGTTTGTCCGGGAGCGACTCAGAGTGAATTTGCTAAAAATTTGGATGAAAATAATGGTTTATTTAAAAATACAAAAAATTTACCAACCAGTGAGCAAGTCGCCGATTTTGCTTTCAAATCTCTAATGAATAACAAAAATATCGCCATTCACACTTGGAAATATTTTATGATGTGCCAGCTGACTAGATTTTTACCAAAAAAACTACTGGCAGAAACAATTTACAAATTTATTTAAGTTTGATGTTTTTTCCAAATTATTTTATAAATGAAAGTTTTTGGGCAGAATTTTGGCTCTCGGCAAACGACAAAAATCATAATTTTCAGATTTTTAAAAATCAGTTTTTTCAGGTAATTATTTACGAATATCCGTTTAGATTTGGGCAGAAATTTTGGTATATTTCCAAAGCTCCAAACTTTTTGAATTCTGAATTTGGCGAAAATGATTGGTGGAACTTTTTGGATGAAATTACTGAAGCTAGTAAAAAAGCCGGAATTGTTTATTTAAAAATGGATTTTGATCATCAACTTTGCGACAAAATACCTGATTTTCTACAAAAATTAAAAAATAAATATCCGAAAATACTGACAAATACCAAAAGTATTCAATATTTAGCCACGATGACTTTGGAAATACCAAAAGTTGATTTTAGTTTTGGAACTTCAGAAATTTCAAATACAGATTTAGAAAAATTATTTCTGCAAACCAAAGATTTTTGGCAAAAAACTAATGAAAATATACGACGATACACCAAAAAAAGCCTGACGAAAAATTGGCAAATCACGACCGAGAAATCCGTTGAAAATTTTGAATTTTATTATCAAATTTATAAAGAAACTAGTCTTCGGCAAAAATTTGCGATTCAGCCAAAAAAATATTTACAAACTTTATTTGAAAAAGATTTCATTCGTATAATCATCCTCAAAGACCAAAATAATCAGCCGCAAGCAGTTTGGCTCGGGATTTTGTCAGACAATACTCTGACTTATTTATCTGGCGGAAATACTGAATTTTCGTTCAAAAACTATGGTCAATATATCATTCATCTGGTGGCTGCTGGTTTGGCTGTGTCTGAAAATATGAGTTTTTACGATCTTGGCGGCTACGACGAACGGCTGGGTTTTAGTAAATTTAAAGACGGATACAGAGGCAAAATCCGAAAATTTGTCGGACCTTGCGATCTTGTTTTTCTCCCGGAAATTTATTATCCGATTATGTTTGCAATCAAGATTTTGAAAAAGGGTAGGGTGAGGTTTTTAACTGCTTTTTTTATGAATTTGATTATTTCCTAATTCGTAGTTGTGAATATCGTAAAGATTTTCTCGTGTAAAATTTAAATCAGTATATTTTTTTAAAAAATGGGTAATTGCAAAATACTCACCAGTCTTTTTGGCGAACCAAAGAGTTTTTAAAAATTTTTGAACTAAATTGGGGCTTTTATTTTCAACAAAGTTTAATAAATCTAATATTTTATCATCACGGTATGGACAATATTCATTTATTTGATTGTACAAATCTTTGTTAATCACTCCACTATCCATACAAATAGAGATTTTAGCAAAAAATTCAGTCAAGGCTTCATCTAAAGAATTATTATTTAAAATTGTAGAATGATTTGGATTTTCTAAATTAGTTTGATAAATTAACAGACCAGAAATTCCATAATTTTCATCTCTGTAATATTTGCTGTAACCATGAATATTTTCGTGGTTTAATAAAGTTTGTAAATTGTAGGGTGAAATCCAATCTCTAAAATTATTTTTTTCTTTATCTAAAATCATCTCTTGATTATTATCTTCAGTATAGAAATCATACTCCGCATCCTCAAGTATTTTATCTAAATTTATTGCAACAAAAACTCCTTTTTCATCTCTGTTTAAAAAAGCATAATCTCTATTAACTTTTGCTTCCTTAGCCCATTGACTTTGAGTATTAAAAAAAATTACAGGAATGTCTAAACTACGGTTGTCGCCTAAATAAGAAATCAAATTTTTAAATTTATCATTAGCTATTTTTTGGTTTTTTGTAATTTTTACTTGCCAGCCTTTATCTAATTTCTGAAAACACCTTTCACTTTCTGATTGCACTTTTTCATTAACAAAATTATTAATCTTTTCATCGTTACTATATATTTCAACTTCAATTTCCATATTATTTTGTTTTTAAAATTATACTATAAAATTTGTTTATGATCAACAAAACTCAACTTCCCCCATCCCACCAAAATTAACAGCTTAAAATAGGGAAATATTTTTTTGATAGCTGAAAATGGGAATAAATCTAAACTTTTACGGAGATGATTTTTAATTTCAAAATTATAATTTTCTGCTTAAAATATCTTAAATTAGTTATTTATTTAGGTATTTTTGATAAAAAAACTGGACGAGATTAAAATTTTTATTTAGACTAGATCATTCTTAAAATCAAAGCATTTTTTATGTCCACTGAAAAACCTAAAAGTAACAAAAAAACCATTTTTATCATTGTAGCAATTGTCTTAATTTTGACGATTA
>JBIIDY010000124.1:0-4528 GCA_044238065.1 Limisphaerales bacterium
CCGTTGAGAAAATAAGTAACATGATTGTATTTCTCGGTTTCGGCGATGTGAAGCTGGGTACAAAATTTGGTAGAATTATGATAATTTTCTAAAATTTGATTTTCTTCTTTTTGAGAATTTTTAATAGAATAAACGCAACCAGTTTCAATTTCCGTTTTTTCGAACTTAAAACCAACAGCCTCAACAAGAATTTTATATTTTTCAAAGTACTCGTGAGTTTGCTTAAAATGGATACTTTCAATCCCAAGGTTAGCAAAGACTAGCTCTGAAAATTGTTTTAATAACCTCCCAAGGTCTGAAACCTGCTCTTCGCAACCTACAAATAATTCATACCCATTCGCTCCCATTTTTTCCAGTTGAATCAACCCAAGATACTGTTCATTTTCCAAACAAAAAAAGTCTAAGCGAGTTTTATCTTTAGCCATTTCAATATGATTATAAAGCCAACTTTCGTGATCTTCAAGGTCTTTTTGTAAATACCAAATATTGTGTTGACTTATCATTTCTCTTGTTGAATTTTCACCTAATTGAATAAACTTGAAGTTTGAACTTTCCCAAATTATTCCTTGCCATTTTTCTTTAAAAGAATTGCCTTTTCTCTCCTCTTTTACGAAACGATCAAAACCCATTGCCACCAAATCCAAATAAGCCTGCCAAACATCGCTTGGAATTTCTTGGGAGGTCTGAAAACCAGCTTCGCCCCAAACTTTCATTCTATTGACCATTTTTACCAACAAATTAAGTTTTTTTTCAAAATCGGTTTGTAAGTAATTTTCTAAACTAATTTCCTCGGACGAAAAGTAAAATTGTGTATTTTTATCAGGCCACTGAACCTGTAAAGTTGCCATATTTCGCCTTTCTCCAAACGGTTTGCTTACAGTAATAATTTTTTTTGGCTTAAAATCAAGTTTTTCTAATACTCCATAACTAAATTTGATGTTTTCACCCGTATTCATTGATTTATTTTCAATCCAAATGTCTTCACTCGGCACTCCCATTTCTCTGGCAACTTTGGCAAATTCCTCCGCTTCAGAGGTTTCAAATGCTACACCTTTGCCCGTAAATAAAATTTTTGGAGCAAATCCTTGCAAGTATAGGTTCGCAGCCTGTTTGGCAACACCTAATTCATTATTACCAAAAGCCAAAATTAAATCTGATTTTTCAATTTTTTCACCCATTTTGCCATAATTCCACAGAACTTGGGCGTTTTTAATAATTTCCTGTCTTTCCAAAATTTCTAGCTCTTTGACTTTTTTTTCAATTAGACTTGGCAAGTTTGCCACAAGGCTCAGATCCGAAGAAAAATCTAGCGGTAAAATTTCTAACTTTTGTAAAAATGCAATATTTTCTGGGCTTATTTTGGACATAAAGTAGCAAATTATTTAAAAAAAATGGAAAAACCTAAAATTGATAAAAAAACTAGAATATTGAAATGTTGATGGTAGTCAGTTTGGAATTAAAAAGATGATTTATTAAGCCTGACCAAAAAATAATATAACTAAATTATTACTAAATTTGACAGGTGAATTTTTACTTTTTTTACTTTGATAAGACTAAAGCCTTTTTTTAGTCTAAATTTTGAAATGAAAACTTTCCACAAATTGGCAGATTTTTTAAACAGATTTTTCTATTTTTTGCCCTCGTAGTTTCCAAACTCCAAGCACAGCTTCCAGTATAATTTGCTTACTAAATTTGGATTTGCCGGCAGTCCGATCCGGGAAAATAATCGGCACTTCACAAAATTTATAACCCAGTTTTGCCAAGCGATACTTGATTTCTATGTTAAAAAGATAACCTTCCGCCAAAATGGAATCTAGCTCTAACTTGTCAAAAATCTCCGCTGCAAAAAAATTGTAGCCGCCCGTAAAGTCCCGAATCGGCAGTCCCAAAATTGTCCGCGTGTAAAGTGAGCCAAAGAAACTGATTTTTCGTCGCAACCATCCCCAGTTTTCCACGCCTCCTCCAGCGACATAACGAGAGCCAAAAACAGCCTGAAAACCAAGTTTAGCTTGAGCGATGAATTGGGGAATATACATTGGCTTGTGGCTCAAGTCAGCATCCATTTCCATCAGGTATTGAGATTTATAATTAGCTAAAATATAGGAAAAACCTTGCTTATAAGCCGAAGAAAGTCCCATTTTGCCGGGACGAACTTTGATCTGGACGGTAAGAAATGGTGATTGATTTTTGGTAATAAAACTTTCCACGATTTGGCTAGTGCCGTCAGGAGAGTTATCGTCCATTACCAAAACCAGGGTTTTAATTTTATTATTTTCCACAACTTCTTGAACTTGGCCCAAAAGCTCGTTGATATTGCCTTTCTCGTTGTATGTTGGCACGACTATCGCTAGGTCAAAATTTGGTTTAAAATTGTTATTTTCTGGTGAATTTGTTAGGTTTTGTTCGTTTATTGGCGAATTGATTGGCGAATTAGTTTCAGGATTCATAAAAACAAGGAAGGAGTGTCAAAAATACAAATATAATTCCACCAACTCAAAATTAAAATCCAAAAAATGTCAAATTAGATAACCAAAAAAACCAGTCAAAAAACCCAAGCCTAGCCAAAACGCTTTTTCCCAAAATCAAAAAAAATTCAAATTCGCTAATCCGCATACATTATACCTCTTGTAATGAACAAAAAAAGCATAAAAATCTGAAAATTATGGTTAAATTTCAAGTCAAAATGTAGCTAAAACCCCTATTTGAAGGGCTATCTGGAAAGGAGCGACTGGGTCAGCACGAAGTGATGCCTATTTTCGTAAGAATTTGGGTTGCGGGAATGAAGAGACCATGTAAGGAACGAACAGAGTGTAGCGATGGGGGGGTGTTAAAAAGTGTTTATTGTAATCGGCCTAAAGAAGACTGTTTTTAAGAAATTAATAAAAAATAATAAAAATTGAGTTTTAACACTTATAGTCTATAATTGACACAAAAGGCTAAAATTTGACAAAAAACAAAAACAATTGATTTATAATATTGCTGAGATGTGCTTTTATACAACTCTTTTTTTAAACTTTAATGATTTTGCCTATGTTAGATATATTATATTGGATACTTTTTGGTGCAATTATTGGTTTTATCGCCGATTTAATTGACAAAAAACATAGTGGAGGGCTTGTGACAAATATTGTTATTGGTGTTTTAGGTGCTATAGTTGGAGGCTGGATCGGACAATTAATTGGTTTTCAGGTTAGAGGTGGCTTTAATATTGCTAATATTATCTTTTCAGTAATTGGAGCTTTGATTGTTTTAGCGCTTTATAGACGCTTCGCTCGTAAATAAAATCTAGTAAATTCGTTATTCTTTAAATTTTAAAATTTATTTAACTAACTGCTTATCTTTACTTTTTACCCTACCCTTCTTTTATGGGAGGGTTTTTGGATGGAACAAAACACAGCTAAAATTCTTATTTATGCAAAAAAACATAGACATCATGGAAAACGATATTCTCACCAAATATCCAGATTTGTTGGAAATTCTACTTCTCGATCACACCACGGGGCAAAATATCTTTTGGGCGACAGATAATTATCAAGAATATGGGGAAAGTTACGAATTTGAAAAACCGATTTTGTCAAAGCTGATCACGGGTGAAAATGGTAATATAATTATGCCACGGGTCAAAAAAACCAAAGAGTTGCAAAAATCTAGATCTAAAGAAAGGGCTGAAGTTTTTACGCCGTCGTGGGTTTGTAATTGTCAAAATAATTTGATTGATGGAGCTTGGTTTGGTCGTGAGAATGTTTTTAATACTGAAATTGAAAAAAGTTGGCAAACAAATGAAAATAAAATTACTTTTCCAGAGAGTAAAACTTGGCAAGATTATGTCCAAGATGCTCGGCTAGAAATTACTTGCGGAGAAGCGCCATATTTGGCTAGTAGATACGACACCACCACAGGGGAATTTATTGAAATTCAAAACAGAATTGGACTTTTGGACAGGAAACTAAGAGTGATTAACGAAAACGTTGATGAGTCAGAAAAATGGCTAAAAATGGCACAACTAGCTTATCAAAGTACTTATGGTTTTGAGTGGCAAGGGGACAATCTACTTTTGGCTCGTGAAACACTACTCTTGACTTTTATTGAAAATTACAAGTTTAAATTTAGTAGGGAACCACAAGACAAATCTATCAAAACTATCGCCGAAATAATTTCTTGGAATCTGTGGCAAATGGACGGCTTGAAGGGTGTAATTCCTAAAAGTTGCAAACCTAAAATTAAAACTGAAACAAATCTTTTTTCTACTTATGAGATCAAAACAGAATGTCCAGGGTGTAAAACTGGAAATATTAAACTTCATGAAAATTATGGTATTTATGCTGAAATTAAAGATTGGAATGCGAAAAACCCAGAAACAGGTAAAAAAGGTAAAGTAATAAGGTTTATAGAACTTTTAAAAAATAATAGACCTCTTGCGTTAAACATTTTTTAGGTTACAAATTCCACAAATTAAATTAAATCTTTTAGCTATTTTATTCAGTCTATATCTACAAATTCCGCTAATAATTCTGAAATTTTTAACCAA
>JBIIDY010000125.1:0-4493 GCA_044238065.1 Limisphaerales bacterium
ATTGAAGCAAAGGTTGAGAAGTTTTTACGATTATTCTGTTGATTTTATAGAGAATTTATGTATCCAAATTAACTGTATGAGTGTAAAGGTTTAATAGGGATTGGCTATAAGAACAATAGACCTCTTGTATTAAATAAATTTCAAAACTAAAAATTCGTAAATTCAAAAAAATTTGGAGTGAATTTGGACTCAAAAATTAATTTCCAGATATTTTCCAAGATTAAAATGTCAAAAAACCTTTCAACACAAGGTCTCTAATAACTATTTTCCAAACTTCAGTTCCATAATTTTGCTTATTTTGGGTAAAACTTTTTGAAATGACATTTTTTCCCGAGTTTAAAAACTTTCCAGACATTTGCTTTCCAAATCATAATTAACTGAAACCTTGGAGATATAATAAAATTACCTTTTGTGAAAATTACCTTTTGTGAAAAATTTACAATTAAAGCTAGTCTAAATTATGGACTAAAAATAGCACGCCCTATACTTTGTTGAACAATCATTTTTGGATTTATTTTTTTTAATTGACAATTTATAATTTTTTTGTCTAATTATCCAGTGTAGTTTTACTGGACACAGTATAAATCAATTTTACCAGTTTTTATCATCAAAATAGAAATTTTTTGAGCTAATTGTAGGTTAAAACAAGTAGATATTTTTTATAGTAAATTATAGTAAATTCAACCAAAACCATTTTAATCAAAATAAATTACAAATAAAATCAAATTCTTTTATCGTTTTTTAGTTAATTTTTAAGACTTTTATGTTTTCCACTAGCCAACCACCACTCAAATCAAGCCTTTCAACCGTTGCTAATAACAAATATTCTTTGGTCGTAGAGCCACTTTTACCTGGTTTTGGCTACACTTTGGGTAATTCCTTGCGTAGAATTTTACTTTCCGCTGTGCATGGTTTTGCGGTTACCAAAATTAAAATCAACGATATTACTCACGAATACCAGCCAATTGAAGGGGTGGTGGAAGATGCTTTAGAAGTCGTTTTAAACCTCAAAAATATCCGTGCAAAAATTCTCAACAGTGATGAAAAAGTTGTTATTAACCTCAAAAAAACTGGTAACTGCGATGTCTTTGCGGGAGACTTTGAAACTGGTGGTAAAGTCCAAATTGTCAATCAAGATCTTTATATTTGTTCTCTTAATAAAGATGCAGAGCTGGATATTGAGTTAGAAATTAGTCGTGGTAGTGGCTACCTATCGGTTGAAAAACTAAATTTAGGAGCTAATCCAAACCCTCAATATATGATCGTGGACGCACTTTTTAGCCCTGTAACTAATGTTAGCATTGAAGTGGAACAGGTTCGTGTTGGGGAAATGATTAATTTTGATAAGTTAACCTTAAATTTTGAAAGTGATGGCACTATTGATGGAAAAGAAATTGCTGATTTTGCTTTAGAATTGAACATTGAACTTCTTCAAAAAATAAAATCTAGCTTGGAATCAAGTACTTTAACTGATGAGAAAGTTGTTTTGGAAAGCAAAGAAACCACTCAAGGAATCAAAATTACTGCCAAAAAAATTCTTTCAATTTTGGAAAAGGCTGGAATTATGACTGACGAACAGCTAAAGGGTGCAAACTTGGAGGAAATTAACGGTTTGGATGAAAAAATGGTAGCTAAAATCAAAGAATACCTTGCCAAATTATAAAACTCCAAACAATAAATCAAAAATTTCGTTAAAATAAGTTAATTCTGGAAAATTGAAAAATCCTAAACCTAACATTATTCTGTCTCAAATATATTTTAAGTTTAGTCGAAAAATCTTAGGATAAATTTAAAAAATTCCTCAAAATTATCAAACCTAAAAATCACTCAAAAGACTTAAATTCCCTTTAATTTTTTTAAACAAATTTACCAAATCCACAAATCAAATGACTATAAACATTAATTGGGCAAAACTTTTTGATATTACTTACTGGTTGGAAGGTATCGCTGGTGGTAGTAATTCGTTGTCAATAACTCCACCTAATAACAAAGGCGAGTTTTTTTTCTGGTTTTGGCTGTCTTTATTCGCCGCTTTTTGGTTTGTAGGTATTGGTATTAAAATTTGGAGAGCTTGGATTCCCGAAAAACACCCACTCAAAAACGATTGGAAAATTTCCTTTTGGTCTAATAATTTCCTTTGGATAGCTGTTTTGGGAGATTTTTGGTTTTTATTTAGACAGATTAATGTGCCATTTTTGGGATCACGACTTTGGATAATTATTGGCTTTATTTGGTTAATAGTGTTGCTTTATTTTATTATCAGATATTTCACTTTCAATTGGCCAATGGAAAGAATGTATTATAAAAGGCAAAAAGCTATGGACAAACTCCAAAAAAACTAAATGTATTTGAAGTCTCTTTTGGGGCTTTTCTTTTTAGCTTAAAATCATTACTAGGATCTCACAGCTCCAAACCTGCCAAACATAAAATAAAACATAGGTTTAATATGAATTCCAGCTTTCGGGTCAAATTTTTGCCAAAATAAACTCACACCTGTCTTGTAGGTTTTAGTAGTTTGATGTCAGAAATATTTCACCTTTTTAAATAGAATATAACCAAAATCACATAACCTGTGCTTGGTAATTTGAAAAAAGTTTGTAAATATCAACAGTTTCAACCTTGAAAAAATAAAAAGATTGAGGTCAGGGTCGCCATTGAATGAAGTATAATTAACCAATAAAGAACAAAACTACAGGGTGTCATCACAAATAAAATGAAGTGATCTATGGTAAATCTAGTAAATATAACTGTGGAGTTTAATGGATTGCTTCGTACCTCGCAATGACATGGAAAGATTGCTAGGCTTTACCCTGTTTCCTTTGGTGGCCTGTTTCGCTACGCTTTGTTCACTGTGTTCACCTAGTCGCTTTACTCCTGTGCTTGGTCTCTTCTTTCCCGTATCCTATTCGTTACACTAATTCGCAATGACAAGCAATCCCGCAATGGTGTGAAAATTATGAATTAACTAGCACAAGATGGTTTGGGTATATATTAGACCAGTGACGTTAAACATTTTTTAGACTATTTTACCAAAAAAAATGAAAGTTAGTAGCTTTTACCAAAAATCACTTTAGCTTTGGCAGTTTTTCCTGAGTAGACACAGTTATCTGTCAAATCTTGCTCGAGATCAAAAGGAATATAGCGAGTCGTGACTTTGAGCTCTTCCTTGATTTTTTTCTCAGTTTCGGCAGTGCCGTCATAATTTGCGATCACAAAATTCCCGTCTTCAATAGCTTTCTTAAACTCTTCCCAAGTTTTGACCTCAACAATTTTGCTTTTTTGAAATTGCAAAGCCCTCTCAAACAAGTTTTGTTGAATTTCACACAGTATTAGTTCAACAGTTTGGGCTAGATTATCTAAACTAATGGATGCTTTCTTGCCAGTGTCACGTCGCACCAAGACACATTGACTATTTTCCAAATCTTTTGGACCAAGCTCAAGTCTAATTGGTACACCTTTTTTCTCCCACGCAAAAGTTTTTTCACCCGGTCTGAGATCGCGTAAATCTAGTTTGACTCTAATTCCAATTTGCTTCAAAGTCTTCTCAATTTCTTGGGCTTTGGCAATAATTTCCTCTTCTTTATTTCCCAGTAAAAATGGTAAAATGACGACTTGAATCGGAGCAACTTTGGGTGGCAGAACCAGTCCTAAATCATCACTGTGCACCATAATCAGTCAGCCAATCATACGAGTTGACACGCCCCAACTAGTTTGATAAACATATTGCTCTTGGTTATTCTTGTCCACAAATTTGATGTCAAAAACCTTGGCAAAATTATGTCCAAGTAGATGTGAAGTTCCATTCTGAATTGACTTGCCATCCTGAGCCATGGCTTCTACCGTGTAAGTTTTATCAGCTCCAGCAAATCTTTCCGACGCAGTTTTTTCACCAGCAATTACGGGAGTTGCTAAGTATTCTTCTTGAAAAATACGATACACTTCCAACATCTCGCGGGCAAAATTATCAGCCTCAACTTCTGTAGCGTGACAAGTGTGTCCTTCTTGCCACAAAAATTCTGTTGTGCGTAAAAATAGACGCGGTCTCAGTTCCCAACGCATCACGTTAGCCCACTGGTTGACAAGCAGCGGTAAATCACGATAGCTGTGAATCCATTTGGCGTAAGTGTCGTAGATAATTGTCTCTGAAGTTGGTCGGATTACGTAATTTTCCTCCAGTTTGCTGCTTCCAGCCTGGGTAACGACTGCCAGCTCCGGGGCAAAGCCTTCCACGTGATCGGCCTCGCGAGCCAAAAAACTTTCGGGAATCAGAAGTGGAAAATAAGCATTTTCAACCCCTTTTTCTTTGAATTTTGCATCCAAAATTAGGCATTGCTACTTAACTAATTATAAAAAATATTTTTTAATCAAAAAATGGCACTCAAAATTTACCTTGAAGGTCTTGGTTTTCGTCAGTCGCAAGCTCCAGAGGCACTAAAGGCCACAAATTGGACGAATTTTGAATGTGAGCAATGTCTCAATTTTTCGTTGTCTAT
>JBIIDY010000126.1:0-4454 GCA_044238065.1 Limisphaerales bacterium
TATTTCAAAGACTTTTTTACTGACTCCGGTCAGTCTTTTGAATTCGTCTTGCGTTAGTTGTTGTAAATTTTTATAGAGCATATTGGAATTTTAAACAATTTTTTTATTTAACGCAAGGGGTCTATTACAAAAAAGAAAACAGTGAACAAATCAATCAATCAGTTAAAGATTTTTTTACAAAAGACAATAATTTAATAACCGAAAATCCGAAGCATATACCTTTTACTCAGCAACTTTTACCTGGAATAAATTTTGCCGATGAACCTATAAATGAAATCACAGCGGTAGAAGTTAATAATTTATCTTACACTGCACATATGAGTATTGTTTTGGCAGAAACTCTAAAAGAAGCCTGTGCTTTTGGCATTGCTGATCCGCTTGAAATCCAAAAAATCTTTGCGGAAAAATTATTTCAAAGTGGTTACAGCAGAGAAATGAACGGACAAGCTGACATGTCTTATTGGGAAGAGATAAGGATGGAAGTAATTGAAGGTTTGGCAAAAGCTAAAAAATTATATGCTGAAAATTAGTAATTTTTAAAACAAACTGACTTTCAAATCTAAGCCTGTTTACATTGAAAAAAAAATGAAAAGAACAATAGAAAAATAAACTAACAAATCTACTTTCACTTTCCAACTTTTTGGCTTTACTGGGAATATTTTGAACACAACAAATTGACAAATTACCAAAATTTATTGACATTTTTTAAGAAATTTACCCAGAATTTCAGGAAAATGTTCACTGTTTTTTTGCTTAATAGTTTTCTCCCAAATTTTCAAAACCTTTTCAAAAAATTCAATCAAAAATATGACTCAAAATATCAACCAAAAACCAACATTTGATCTGCTAAAATGGCAAATTCTGGATATGGAAATTTCGGATGGAATTTTGTTTTGTCAAAGTCTGGAAGTTTTTAAATTTGATCGCTGTAAAGGCACGATTTTACCACGAAGTCGGACTTTGAGACTGGGCAAAAATGAGAGCAAATGGGTCAAAAATATCATCGCCGCCACCATTGACGCGGGTTTCGTTGGGTATTTATTTTGGAAAATAGAGCTGACAAATTACGCCATTTTGGAAATAGAAAATAGCTTGAAAACATTAGAAAATAACCAAAAATTTGATTTTAATAAACTCCAAGAAATAATTCAAAACAGTCTTCAAATCGATCTTTATCCCTTTCCAACTAATTATTACAACGGTACAAACCAAACCGATATGGTGCCAGAGATTGTGTTTATCAACGAGATTTAGGAATTTTTATACAATTATTTAGTTTGATTTTTTGGTAATTTTTGACAATAGATGGTTTGGAAAAATGTCAGTTTAATCTTGATTTTACGCTAAAAACTTCTTAACAATTTGACTTCGTAATTTTTTTTGACAATTTTGGGAAATTTTTTTGTATTTTTGTTATTGTTTTTAACAAAGTTGAATTATACTTTTCAGCTCAAATTAATTCACATAAATCTCAAAATCAAGAGAACGGTTACGATTTTTAAAAATTTTTAATACAATTCTGGTATGATATTTTTGCCAAAAAAGATTTCGCGAGTATTTTTACAAGTATTTTTCACAGTTTTTATAAGTTATTTTTGCCTTGTCAATTTTAATCTTAAAGTTTCTGCCAGTGAGGAAATTTTTATTAGCGAGGTCAGTTTTGCCGGCTCCGTTGCCTTGAATAATTGCCAGTTGGAAAGTGGTTTTGTGGCTAATTTATGTAATTTTGACAAATGGGTGGAGCTTTATAATCCCAGTCAAAATGCGATCAATCTGGATGGCTGGCGAATCAGAGTTCAGGGCGGTCTAACTCAAAAGTTGTCCGGACAAATTCCCGCCGAAAGTTTTTTGGTTTTGTCTAATAATAGCTACAATTATCAAGCCCGTGAAAAAGTCGTGGAAACCTTTGTTCCAGCAGAAAGTCAAAGCTCACAAAGCTCTGCTCAATCAAGCCAAAACTCATCCAATCCTCATGTTAATTCCGAGTCAAATTCCCAAAACAACTCTCAAGATAGTTCTACAAATTCCAGTCAAAACAGTCAAGTTCAAAACAGTCAAAACGATTTTTCCAGTCAACCAAGTTCTACAAACTCCAGCCAAGCAAGTCAGGTTTCCAGCCAACAAAATAGTCAGGTTAATTCCCAACAAACCAATTCCCAATCTTTTGATAATTTTTCCAGCGATTTCAATCAGGCAAATTCAGCCACAAGTTCAATTAGTTTTTCCGCAGCAAATTCTAGCCAAGCTTCCACGACAAATTCCGTTGTAAATTCAACAAATACAAATCAGGTTTTAAACTTTCAATCGCCCAAAATTATCCAAAATCCAACTGTTGAATTAAAAAGTGCCGAAATTAAACCTAAAACTCTTAACTTTGAAAATAGTCTTGAAAATACTCCTAGTCCACTTGTTGAAAATACCAGCCCAACAGCCCAAATCAATCAAAGCTCAAATTCTCAAATTTATCTTCAAATTAACAAAAATAACCTAACGGACACCCAGAAAAAATTTATTTCTACTAATTTCAAAGGAGCTTTTAGCACTCAAAATGCGAAATTTGAAACTCTAAATTCATCAATTAACAATCAACAGAAACAGGCACTTTTTGACCAAAAAATCTCGTGGAATCTCCAAAAACAAACCACAATTCCACTTTACAGCACTCTCACACAAGGCGGTTTTGGCAGTGTCAGTCTTGGTATTTTACACTCAATCAGTCCAACCAATCCTAATGTAGCCTTAATCAATCCGCAAGGGCAAACCATAAGTCAAAGAATTTTTGGAAATGTCGCTAGCCTTGGGCAAAATCGTTATAGTGTGGAGTTTGACGAAGCAAATTCTAGCGGAAGTGTCGCTGTAAATAGCTATTTTTACAATAATTTTGGCACGCCAGGCACTGGTCAAATCAAAAAGAAACTGCCAATTACCGCCGCTACAACTATTTCAAACCTGCCAAATCCAATTCAAAATCCACAGGAAAAACCACAGGAAAATCTTCAAAGTGAAAATTCCCAAAAAATCGCTGAAAATGTCGAGCAAAAGCAAAATTCTCAAGTACAAAATGAGAAACAAACTTTGACAAATGTCCAGTCACCAGTCTCAATTTCTAACCCAATTTCCAACCCAATTCCTAGTCTAAATCCTAGTTTCAGCCCAGTTTTACAAACTCAAAATCAGACAGTTCAAGCCAAAAATCAAGTAAAAACAGTTCAAGAAAATTCAGAAAGTGTCAAAAATCCAGCCACAGAATCTTCACAAATAGTCCAAAAATCACTTGAAAAATCAGTTGAAAATAGCACGTTTGAAAGTAAGAAAATCCCAGAAAATTTAAACCAAATTTGGCATCAACATTTACCAGAAAATTATCAAAAAAACTTTGAAAATACTAAAATTTCGCCAGCTGTCAGCAAAAATGAACCAATTTCTGATAATTTAACAAGTTCAAATGAAAACCAAGTGGAAAACGTTCAAAATCTGAAAAAATCTTTGAAAACAAGTCAAAATATACTTTTGGCAAATTCAAATATTCAGTTAAAATCTAGTCAAGACATTTTGGGACTGGAAACAAATAGCTTTCTCAACTTTTGGGTAAATCTGCTTTTGCTTGTTTTGATGGTAAAAAAGAACAATTTAGAGGAAGAAAGTTCAGAAAAATTGTTGGAAAAATCCCAGAGCTTTCCAAGTAAATTATTTTCAAAAATACTACTAAATTTAGCTATTCGCAAACCAGTTTTAGTAAAGGTAACTACAAGCTAATTTTAAAATTCCTTATTTTTTTTTGATATACTCAATCCCAACTCAAAATTGACAAAATAAATAAAACTACAAGGACTTTTTATCTTTATTACTATGTTTCTTTATGGTCAAGATGTAAAAGTTGGTACGAGTTTGGGTATAAAATGTTAATTTTTAATTTTGTGTATATTTTCTGTATTTTTAATTTTATTTCACCAAAAGTTATTTCCAAAATTAAATCAAAACCCAGGAAAATAATTCGCTTTTACCCAATCAGAAAGATTAAAAATTACCACAATCAAAAAAACGGGTTGACAAATTTTTACAAAAAGATTATATTAGTTTTAACTGGGAAATTCCTATTTAAACTGTCACATTTTAGCAGTATTTTGGTTTTTGCAATAATAAGTCCAAACTTTAGCAATCCAAATTGAATTTTCATCTCCTTTCGGTGTTTTAAAAGTCTTGTTTTCAGGATTTTTACGAATTTAAACACTCCCATAAAAGTGGTTTAAAAACACTATCAGCCAAATTTCTAAACATTAACTTGCACTGGATAATTCGTAATTTTCACGCCATTGCGAGCTTGTTTGTCATTGCGAGGTACGAAGCAATCTTCTGGGTCAATGCGTTTTCCCCCTGTCATTGCGAATGAGTGTAACGAATGGGTGCGGGAGCTGTGGCGACCAAGTGGTAGCGTAGCGAACAGACCAAAGGGA
>JBIIDY010000127.1:0-4452 GCA_044238065.1 Limisphaerales bacterium
AAAATATGTGGGGCACAATCAAGCAAGTCTTGAGGAATTATTACGATTATTCAAAAAGTTTGTTTGAAAATTTGAGTTTTTGGGTTTGTAAGTTCACAATGTAAATTTTGGTCGTGGAATGGGTATACAAATTTTATTTTACTTCGTTGGCAACTGGCGAAATTCAAAGGTTATACAAAGTGTTATTTCTGTAACCAAAATGATTAAATTTATCACTCAAAACAGGTGGGTTTTGTAATTACGAGTGAGTGTAACGAACGGGTGCGGAAAGGAAGTGACCATGTGAAGTGTAGCGAACAGACCAAAGGGAACAGAGTGTAACAAAGTAATCTTTTGGAGCTGGTAGTTTAGTCCTAACTTTATTTTCCCAAAGATCACTTCACTTCATTCGTAATGAC
This sequence comes from Limisphaerales bacterium, assembly GCA_044238065.1. Classification (GTDB taxonomy): domain Bacteria; phylum Patescibacteriota; class JACMRA01; order JACMRA01; family JACMRA01; genus JBIIDY01. The sequence goes on from JBIIDY010000127.1 coordinate 399, forward strand.
GGTGCAGTTTTGTGATGATACAACGACTCAACTCATTCGTGATGATACAGCTCAAAACAGGTAGTTTTATTTGACAAAATAATTTTTCTTAAAAAGATTGGATTATGTATCAGTATCTATCCCAATTTTTAAGTCAGGATTTAGCGGTTTTAAGCTATTGCCTAGAGGTTAAAATAGCCGACGAATTGGAATCTATCCTAAGCAAACTTGCCAAAAATGATTTGGACTTGGAAACAGCCCACCGTCAAATTAAAAAAATTCTCAAAAGTGCGGAAGTGGTGAATTTTGAGACGACTATGGAAACAGAAAATCCCAAAGAAACAGAGGAAAATCTTGAAAATGATACTGAAAGTGAAGCTGAAAATTTTAGTTTGGATCTGGAAAGTGAAGAAAATTCACATTTGGCAACAGCTAGTTTGCGAGCTCCTGCTGGTTATCATTTACCCGACGCGATGAAATATGTCCAAGAAAAACACAAAATTCTGGAAAAATTTGGAGGACATCCCGGAGCTGCCGGTTTTAGTGCTAGGCCTGCCAATCTAGAAAAAGTTAAGCAAAAATTATCTGCGGAAATTGCCAGTCAAAACACCACCCAAACCAACCCCATATCCTTTGTCAACAAAAGTTTTAAGATAAAAATTCCCACCTTTCTCAAAACCAAAACCTATCAAAAAAATCTCATTTGGCTAAATCTGAAGGAACTCAATTTACAATTTTTGCGAGAAGTTTGCCTTTTGGAGCCGTTTGGTCAAGATTTTGCGATGCCAAATTTTATCTTTCAAGTACCGCTGGTCAACAGTAAATTACAAGGAAAAAAGTATTTTAACGAGTTTGCCCAAAACCGTCAAAAAAAACTCGGAGCTTTGTTCTTTTGGCTTGGAAAGGAGCAAAAACACATCAAAATTGAAGTGAATGACGTCAAAATTACTATTTTTGGAATCAGTGATTTTCTCAAAGTAAAGCTAAATAATCCGCAAGATGAGGTTATCAATATCTGGCTGGAGTGTAGAATTAGCCAAAATACATGGCAGTCCAAAACTACACTAGAACTTCTGGCACAAGAGGTCTGGCTGGAATAACTACCATAATCTTCACTGGAAAATACGGAATTGACTAAATCATACGTGTTTAAAAAACTAGAAACCCTTTCTCAAACTTATAAAAAAAGTTGCCATTTTGAAAATTATGGACATCTCTGCTAAAACCTGAAATAAACATCAGTCAGTCAATCTTGAAGCTAAAAACCCTGAAGGACTTGTTAGCAAAGCGACTGGGTGAACACGAAGTGGTAGTGGGTTTTTCTGTTATACCCAAACCATCTTGTACCGGTTAATTCCTAATTTTCTGTCATTGCGAATAAGGTATGGGTACGAAGTGAATGAGCGATAGCGAATGTGGAAGGAGTAACCAGACCAAAGGGAACAGAGCGTAGCGAAGCAATCTATTAAACTCCATATTTAGCTTTACTAGATTTTACCACAAGATCACTTTATTTCACTGGTGATGATACCCAGTGGCTTTATTCTTTATTGGTTAAGTTAATTATTTTTTATTCCTGATGACCTTGACCACATTCTTTTAGTTTTTCAAGATTTAAGCTCTGATATTTACAAACTTTTTCCAAAATTATCAAGTGCGAGTTAATGCGGGTTTGGGTATAACAAATCTTAAAAATTTTACATCTCTTATTTGGTATTTAAGAAAAACAAAGCAAAATCAACTAATTTATTGCTAGTAATGTTTTTAGAGTCATAAGACCACTCCTAAGAAATGGATAATCAAGGACTTTTTGTCAAATTTATGAACTCTCAGATTAGTTTTTTTGAAATCTCGTAACTAAAAATTGCATAAAAAAATAGATACCGTTAGCTATAAACAAACCTTGAAAAAATAATTCCCAATCGGTGGATTCAGCTGGCGGTACATCATATTTTTTATTACATTATTTTGTCTTATTTTTGTACCAATAATAAAGCATACCAGAGTTAATACTTATATAAAAAGCTAAACTAACGTAAATAATTATTGAATAAACAAATATTTTATTATTTTGTTCGTTAGTCAAAAATTGAGAATCGCTAATATCCATAGCTTGAAAAGTAAAGCTATAAAATAAATACAAACATAACAAAGTTAACAAAAAAAGAGGAATTGTAAGCTTAAACTTTTTGATTTTTACTGTCAAAAATATTTGTAAGATCATTATTATAGGTATAAAAGGTAGTAGTAAAGTCATATCATATTAAGGATTGCATGCAAAAGGAAAATTTCTTGTTACCATAACTCTCCACTCCACTAGAGGTCTCCAAGGCTCTAGATTATATGAAGGTTTTAGAGAGGCAAAAACTACATGACATCTATATTGATTGTACATTGACCTACCCTGAGTTGAGTTGTAATTTCTATTATTTTGTGGCCATAGGTTTTCTTTATTGCCTGTTTTAGAAATAAGTTCATTAAAATCCATTCCACTTATCATCCTTCCACAAAAGGTCGGTGTAACTTTGAGAGTCCAACCACCTTCACTAGATCTATTTTCCCATTCTGTCTTATCTATGCTATTACCACACCATGCTGGATCAGCAACAACTGGGAAAACTGCGCCTTTTAATTCTATATTCTGCCTTAAAATATTACCATTTTCAACGGTGTACCAAGTTTTAAGTTCTTTTTTATTAGCATCAATTGCCCAAGGTTTAGCAACCCCTAATTTGGTACTCCCATCTGTTTTCTTTATAAAAGCACTGCCGTCATCATTAACAGAAAGTGTTTCTCCAACTCCCAAATCCACGGGAAAATCATAAAAACTAGGTGCAGTTGCGTCTTTGATATTGATAACTTGTCTAAAACCACCATCAACTGACTCTATAATCACATCAGCTTTAGCATTTTTTCCTGAATAAATCACTTTATTATCAACTATATCAATAGAATCAAACTTATCACTGTTTGGAATACCAACAGAAACATCTCCTTTATCTTTGTTTTTAATATTAACTTTTTTACCCTTTAAGTTAAATTTAATTTGTAAATTGTTATTTTGATTAGAATTAAGTTCATTTTGATCTTTACTGTTAGTTTCTAATTTTTGAGAAATGGCTTTTTGAGGATCTTTGTCTTTGAGGTTCTGTAAAGTTTTGTTTAGTTCACCAACGTTTCTCTTGTTAAATTTTAAGTCCTTTGTGGCTGCTTGACTATGAACGGAGGTGGAAAAACCAATAAATAATGATAAAACTAAAATTGGTGTAAATAGTTTTTGAAAAAGCATAGTAGAATAATGGGGGTAAAAAATTACAATAAAAATTAAAGCAGAAAAAAGAAAAATAAAATGAAAAAAATTGTCAAATAAAAAATTAACTTACTATTCCACACCAGTTTCTGTCATTTCAAAATAAAATCCACTGGACAAAATTAAAATTTGAGAATAGTTTTTGGGAAAGTTGGTCGTAAAATCAAGCGGGAAATAATAAGAGAATTTCAACCCAATTCAAAACCAACTGTCAAACTAAATCATTAAATAAACTATGTCTAGTCAAACATCGCCAAATTCAACCAAAGCGGAAAATTCAAATCAAGAAAACTTGCCAAAAAAACTGGTTGTGAAAATCAATCAAAAGAGAAAAGGTAAAAAAGTGGTGGTTATCGGGGCTGGTTTTAGCGGGCTTTCCAGCGCTTGTTATCTAGCCAAAGCTGGTTTTGAGGTGCTAGTCGTAGAAAAAAACCCAGAGCTAGGCGGTCGGGCGCGCGTTTGGGAAGCGGAAACGGAAAAGGGAAAATTTGTTTTTGATATGGGGCCGAGCTGGTACTGGATGCCGGATATTTTTGAGGATTTTTTTGGAGATTTTGGAAAGAAAGTTGACGATTTGTATGATTTGAAAAAGTTGGACAAGCAATACAGAATGTTTGTGGGTGAAAATGTGAGGGAAAATTTGGAGGGAGGTCGAGTGTGTGAAAATCTGGGAAATGGACAGGGTGAAACTTTGGAAGATGATGAAAAAAGCGGTGAAAATGGTTATCAGAACTTTCTGGATTTACCGAGTGAGTATGAAGAAAT
>JBIIDY010000016.1:0-15447 GCA_044238065.1 Limisphaerales bacterium
CATTATTTCAAAGACTTTTTTACTGACTCCGGTCAGTCTTTTGAATTCGTCTTGCGTTAGTTGTTGTAAATTTTTATAGAGCATATTGGAATATTAAACAATTTTTTTATTTAACGCAAGGGGTCTATTAAACACTTTTTGAAAACTGTTGTCAAATCTTTTTCTTTTAGGTCTCACTTCCAAAACTCCACCTCCATTCCTCTGTGTTTCTGACTCGAACTTTGTTGGTTAATTTCCATTCCTCATATTGCCTTTGATTATTTCTTTGACAAAATTTGTTTTTTTGTTTTTAGTAATTTTATCGCCAAATAAGTCTTTTTAGCAGTTGTAGCTCAGTGGATTAGAGCATTCGGTTGCGGTCCGAAAGGTCGGAGGTTCGAGTCCTCCCAATTGCACCATTTTAACGATAAATTCGCATTTTTGAAATAATTTTTGAGTTACTAGAAATTTGATTTTAACTGAAAATAACTGAATTTTTTCCTTGATATCCTTGATATATTATAGACAAAGTTGAAAAACCTTAAAAATCTAAAACTAAAAACAGAAACACCAAAAATTCCAATAATAATCTAAAAACCTATTTAAATAAGATTGTTTGAATTATTATGAATCTTTCGCATAATCTTGCCAGTATTTTGACCGCCGAAGAGTTGCAACTTTTGGAAAAAAGAAATTTATTGACACCTCTTGAGAAAATTCTTGATAGATATTCTCGCAACTTTGCCAATTTTGCCATCACCAAAGGACAACTCAAAAGTCTATTTGGACTAGAAAACCGCGACCTGGAAGATCCGAGTGAAACCCAAAATGAGCTGGAAGTTCAGCTTTTTGACGAGGTTGATTACGGTTTGGACAGCTTAGATATTGGTTTTGAAAATTTGGGGCAGAGTTTGAATTTGAAAAAAAATAATGACCCGATCAGCTCAATGTTTGATATTTATTTGGACAATTCCCAGCTAGCTCCTTCCATTGATTACCAAGCCAACAGCTGGCAAATCCGAGAAATTGACTGGACAAACTGTAATTTTTTGGATGAATGTGTGATACTTTACCGAACCCATTCCCAAAGTCGCACCCTAGAAGAAGCCTTTTTGAAGCACAAATTACCGTATCGCCTGGTTTCTGGCATTCGTTTTTTGGATCGTAAAGAAATCAAGGATGTTTTGTCAATGTTAAGATTTTTGGCAAATGGAGACGACAAGTTAGCATTAAATCGCTTTTTACCACTCGTAATGGACGGAGTTGGAGCCAAAACTTTGGAAAAAATTCTGCTTTTTTTGGAAGATCCGGAATATCCACTGGCCGCCAAATATCAAGAGCAAATAATGAGTCTTTTGGAAAAATTACAGAAAACTTGGCTAAAACACACGACTTTGACAGCTTTGACCAAAGAGTTGTTGATTATTACTGGCTACGAAAATTATCTAAAGAGCGAACACCCAGACAAAAAAGAATTTGAGCAAAAAATGGAAAATATCGCCGAACTTTATTCCATAATGTTGCCTTTTGATCAAGAAAAAGATCTTGATTTGGTTGGGAAGTTGGCAGCTTTTTTGAGTCAAGTTTTGCTGATGAGTCAAGCCGAAACCAAAGACAGCGAAATTGAAAAAGCCCCGAAAATTAACTTGATGACTTTGCACCAGTGTAAAGGACTAGAATTTCAAACCGTCTTTTTGGTTGGGTGTGAAGATGGACTTTTGCCGCATCAAAACAGCTTTTTGGAAAAAAAGGAAATGGACGAAGAGGTTCGCCTGGCGTATGTTGGGGTCACACGCTCCAAGGAAAATCTCCACTTGACGGCAGCCCAGACACGAATCCAATTTGGTCAAATTAAAGCCAATCCAGTTTCTCGTATTTTTCGCCCATTTTTGGATAAATATTGTCAAAAAGTCAGGAATTAGGCTTGGGTTTTTGGTTTATCCTGAAAAAATAATTTAAAACTTGGGAAAAACAAAACCCATCTGAAAAAATGGGAATTATTGGAACAGCGGAAAAATTAGCCAAGAATTTCTAAAACTGTTTCTTCGTGGCGGTAACCGTATTGTCTGTGGTAGTTTGATTTGGCTTTGTACTTGACGATACGAATTTTTTTGCCTCGTTGGTGTTTGACGATTTTGGCGGTAATTTTGGTTTTTTTGGTCTCACCGACAGAGTAAAGAACGTCAAAAGTAACCTCGGAATTTTCTTCGCTGTGAAGTCTATCTACGACAAATTTTTGCCCAACTTTAACTAAATATTGCTTTGAACCGGATGAAATAACGAAAGACATTTGGAAAAATCTAAAAATAAATAAAGTAAATATCTCAACGAAATAGTCAAAATAGTGTTATTTTAAACTAAAATGTTTTTTTAAAATTCGTCAAGTCAAATAAGATTGCACGGTGAAGTAAGTTTTAAGTTGGGAAAAATTGTCATCTGTTTTATTCTTATGAAATATCCTTAGCTTTATTAATAATTTGACTAACAATAAATATTTTTTTAGAGTTTCAATTGTTTTAAATCAAAAATAAAATATGTCAGGAAATTTATCAAAACCTAGTCAACTAAAAACTCCAAACAAGCAGTTTCAATACGAAATCCAACAGCATCAAGAAGAGTGTGTTGATAATCTAATAACTATTTTTGAAAAAATTCATCAAAACCAACCTTTTGACAATGTAATTAGCCAGCATCAAAACAGTCAAAAATACAAATTTCCCATCAAAATTGACTCAAAAAATATTGACATAATGATGGAAACGGGCACGGGAAAAACCTTTGCTTACATTAAAACTATTTTTGAACTTCATAAAAAATTTGGCTACAAAAAATTTATTGTGCTTATTCCAACGGTGCCAATTCGTGAAGGTGCCAAGTCCAATTTTGAAGATACTAGAGAGTATTTTAAAACGATTTACGCTAATGAAAATCAAAAACAAATTGAAACTTTTGTGTATGAAAATGGTAAAATTGCGGCTATAAGACAATTTATAAATTCTTCCAGTTTGTCGGTTTTGATAATGACACCCAGCTCGTTCGATAAAGATAAAAATGTCTTAAATCGTCCACTAGAAAGAGATATTTACAGTCCAGATTTGTTTGTTGATAACCAAGAACCGCCAAAATCCTATTTAGACTGCCTCAAAAGACTGCACCCGATTGTAATAATGGACGAACCGCACCGTTTTGATGGAGATGCTTTTAAAAAATACTTTGAAGGTTTTAATAATTTTTATTTGCGATTTGGAGCCACTTTTCCAAAGAAAAAAGACAGTCTTCCCTTATCAAATGTGGCTTATACTTTAGACAGTATCTCATCTTTTAGGCAAAATCTAGTGAAAAAAATTGTAGTTTACACCCAAGATATAGTAGAAAATGCCGATACTCTAATTTTTATTGAAAACAAAAAAGCTATTGTCCAAACTCTGGCAAATGGCATAATTATCAAGCGAGAGGTTGGAATTGGTGGAATTTTTAACGATAAAAGTATCAAAAAAATCAATAAAGACAGTATTCTTTTATCAGACGATTCTTTAGAAAAGATTGATTACACTCTTACAGATCAGTCTTTGCAGGAAATGATTCGCCAAACTATTCAAATTCATCTACAAAAGGAAAAAGATTTGTTTGAAAAGGGAATTAAAGCCTTGACTTTGTTTTTTATGGAAGCCAATAAAAGTTTATATCGTGGTAGTAATCCGAAAATTTGTAACATTTTTGAGGAGGAATATGAAAAGCAGCGAAGTGAAATATTAAAAAACCTAGATCAAAATTCTGACTACTTGAAATATCTGCAAAATGACTTTGATGAAAATGGTAATTTGCAAGTTCACAAAGGTTATTTTTCCGGTGATAAAGGCAGTAGCGATGAAAAAGTAAAAGACGGGGTTGATGAAATTTTGAGAGACAAGAAGAAATTACTGTCATTTGAAAGTCCAACTCGTTTTATTTTCTCAATCTGGGCTTTGCAGGAAGGCTGGGACAATCCGAATGTTTTTACCATTTGCAAGCTATCAAATCAAGGCAGCGAAATTTCTAAACTACAGCAAATTGGGCGTGGGCTTAGAATTTGTGTAGATCAAAACTTGGAGCGAAAAACTATCAAAAGTCTCAACAATAACCAAGAAGATTTTTGGCAAATTAATAATCTGGATGTGGTGGTTTCTAGTAAAGAACAGGGTTTTGTGGAGGCAATTCAACAGGAAATTTTGGCTAATTCGTTTTATGTTGGCAATGTTTTTACCGAGCAATCAATAAAAATATCACTGAAACAAAAAAATAATTTTGATGATTTAACTGTTCGTCAATTATTTAAAATGCTGGAAAATAAAGAGCTGATTATTTTTAAACAGATGGTTAATGGTTTAGATATTTTTGAAAAATCACCTGAATTTAGCAAACTTCTGAAACAGCAAAATTTACCGCTAGATCAAGAAAAAGCCTTAGAAAATTTGTTTGCAATCGACAGCACAGAATACATTCAAAATGCCAAGGACAGAAAAGAAAAAAAGAAAGTTTTTATCAAAGCCAAACATTTGCAAGAATTTCAAAATTTGTGGAACACCATCAACAAAAATGCCTTTTATATTTTGGATAGTTTGACTGAAGAAGATGAAAAAAATCTCATTAAAAACATCAAAACCGAAATTGAAAAAATGGAAATTGAAAAAATTTTACTGCAAACCACCAAAGCCAACTTAAATTCCCAAAAAATAGAGCAAACAGATGCCATTACAAAAAATATAATTAACACAAAATCACATCAAAGCAAAGTTGATTATTTGGAAATAATTCACAACCTATCAAGAACAAGGGAAAAAGATAAACCCCAACTTCCAATCGCTTTTGTAGTCAAAATTTTTAATAGTTTAAGTAGTGATTTTAAAGCCAAAATTAGCCATAATCCAAAACTGGCTCAAGCGGAAATTGTTAAAATTATTCAAAAAAATCTGGTTGAAACTATCAAACTAAATGTAAAATACGACGGAATTGACGGCACGGTTTTGCCGAATGTATTTAAAACTCAACATCAAAAAACGTATTTAAATACTGGAAGCACTGGTAAATTTCAAAAAGATATTGATACTGATTTTAGCCTCAAAGAAAAGTGGGTTTTTGAAGAAGTGATTGAATACGACAGTGATTTTGAGCTAGAAATTGTGGAAACTGATCCAAATATTGACGAAATCCAAATTTTTGGAAAACTGCCAAGGTTGGAAATTAACACTCCACTTGGTAAATATAATCCCGATTTTTGTTATGCTATCAAAAGCCAAAACGGCAACAAGGTTTTTTTGATTGTAGAAGCCAAAGGTTACAAAACCAGCAGCGACATTCCAATAAATGAACAGGCTAAAATTGATTTTGCCAAAGAGTATTTTAAAGCCCTGCAAAACTATTACAAAGATCAAAATATCAAAATTGAGTTTAAAACTAGAATTGATAAACAGCAGTTGTCAGCTTTAATCAACAATTAATAACCCGTAAAATATATGAACAAAAATTTTGATGACTGGATTATTCTCAAAGAAAATATCCACGAAAAAAGCCAAAAACCTCGTTTTTTTAAGGAAAGGCAAATTTGGTGGTGCGCTTTGGGTGAAAATATTGGAACGGAAACAAATGGAAAGAGTGAATTTTTTTCTCGTCCTGTTTTGATTTATAAAAAGTTAAGTCAAAATACCTTTGTAGGTCTATCTATGACAAGCAAAGACAAGTCGGGTTCTTGGTATGTGCCTATTACTCAACACAAAAAAGAAACAAAGGTTGTTTTAAGCCAAATAAGAGTAATGGACGAAAAAAGATTGTACAAACTGATGGGTGAATTGGACGATAAAGACTGGCAAAGAGTGGTTGATGGGTTCAAAAATTTGTATTGTTCTTGATTTTAGGCAAAAAATATTCCCCCTATTGCTAGGAGGCGGTGGGAAATCCCAAATATACATATATTATAAAATAAAAACCTAAACTTGTCAACTTTAAATAAAATCTTTAGCTTTTTAAGTATCATCAACATCTAAAAATTTATGTCCAATCCAAACCATTTTACAAACAACGGCTTTACCGTATTAGACAGCCAAAACAACACCAAAAATTCCCCTCGTGAGGGGTGGCAACCGCAGGTTGACGGGGTGTTTCCTTCCCAAAACATGGACTTATTACAATTCCTCAAAACCAACTACCCAAGCATCATCAAAGACAACGAAATAAACCTCAACGAACTTAAAGTAATTGCAGGGCTTCCTGTGGATGAAAAAACCAATGGTTACGGGCTAAACTTTGTGGGCAGAAATGTTGCACGAAGTAAATATGCCAAAAAAACCAAAAAAGAGCTAAAACTAAACTCAAAACTAAGCAAAAATATCGACACAACCAAAAACCTAGTCCTTAAAGGCGACAATTTGGACAGCCTCAAAATCCTAAAAAACCACTACCAAAACAAAATCAAATGTATTTACATTGACCCGCCCTACAACACCACCAGCGACGAGTTTGTGTATCCAGACAAATTTAATAAAGAAGAAGCCGAAGTGCTGGGCATTGCCACCGACACTGCCGATTTTGAACGAATGGAATTTAGCTTTAAAACCAAAAAAAGCCACAACGGCTGGCTGTCGTTTATGTATCCAAGGCTGATGCTTGCTAGAGATTTGCTAAAAGACGACGGAGTGATTTTTATTAGTATTGACGACAACGAACAAGCAAACCTAAAACTACTTTGCGATGAGATCTTTGGCGAGGAGAATTTTGTGGGGGATATTATTTGGAGGAAGAAAAAAGCTTATGGTAGAGGTGATAAATATATTATTCCTCAAACTGAGTATATTTTAACATATAGAAAAAGTGAAAGATTAGAATCTTTTGGTGTTGCAGTTGAAAGTGAATCTATAATCAAGAGATATAAATACGAAGATGATAGAGGTAAATATGAACTTCTACCTTTGTGGCATAAGTCGCCCAACGGACCCTATAAAAGACCAACTTTACAATATGAATTAAACTTGGAAGGAAAAACTATTGATAGTGTTTCTGGTCAGTTTCTTTGGAAAAAAGATAGAATAATAGAAGAATATAAAAATGGCGGTGTTGAAATAATAGAATTTAATGGAAAATATAGAGTTTATAGTAAAGCATATTTAAATTTTAACTCTGAAGGTGAAGAAAGGACTACTACTCCTGTGTCTTATTTTGATGGGGCTACTACAAGCGATTCTGCAAAAGATCTTACCGAATTATTTCAAGATAAAATTTTTGATTTTAGTAAGCCAGTAAAATTAATTAAACATCTTTTAAAAAATATTTGTTCAAGTTCAAACGACATTATCCTCGATTTCTTCGCAGGAAGTGGTACCACGGGGCATGCGGTGATGCAATTAAATAGTGAGGACGGAGGCAACCGCAAGTTTATTTTGTGCCAAATTGACGAGCCGATAAAAAAAGACAAACCCGCCTACAAGTTTTGTAAAGAAAATGGACTGGAGCCGGTGATAAGTAGCATTACCATTGAAAGGCTAAAAAGGGCAGGGGAGCAGATTGAAAGCAAAAAGCAAAAAGAAGAAAGCAAAAATGAAGGGAAATTGGATTTTGAAAAAGATGTAGAGGCGATGCCCTCATCGCCATTGGATACAGGTTTTAAGGTTTTTGACAGTGTAGACAGCCCAAGTTTGGCTTTAATAAATGAATTTGAAGATTTATCTGTGGGAGGCGAAAATTCCCCTCTTGAGGGGTGGCAACCGCAGGTTGACGGGGTGGACACTACACAAACAAACACCCAAGTTGAACTTATAATTCCACAAATTGACTCACTTAGTCGTATTTACAATATCATTTTTAGTGTTGGTCTTGATGAGCCAAGTCAGATTCCAGAAACGGTTATGGAAGATTGTATTTATAAAATTGGCAATAATTATTACATCACAAATAGCGAAAAAATCAGCAAAGAGCAGTTTAGCGAAGTGATAAAAAGTGGTAATGTGTTTATAGACGGTTGGACGGCAAGCCTAAATGCCACACTTCAAAACTACAAAGAAGATGTTAAGATTGTGTTTTAGGGTTTTGGATTTACATAAAATTACTTTACAGTTTGTAAAAAGTTCTTAATTATTTTTTGGATGAGAAAAAAAGTATAATTTTCAACAAAAATGGTTAAGTTATTCAACATTTTTAAAAACCAACTTAAAAAAAACTTCCTTTTACGGCTTGTGATAGGGGTTATTTTTGTAATTGTTGTTTTTGCAATCTCATGTGTTTGGGTTGGTTTGCATAGTGATCAAAATGGCGGCAATATCTTACAAATCGCTTTTAAACCAAAAACCACTAACATTCAAGAAGCAATTGAAATTGAAGTAAATAATATAAAATCCCTTGAAATTACAGCTAACTCAACTTTTTCTACTGACAGTAAAATTCCAAATTTTGTGTTTTTGAATAATTCAAAACTAATTATTGCACCAAAAAATGGCGATGTGGGCAATTATTCTTTTAAAATCGTGTATCAAGAAAAAGAAGAAAATTATATTAAAACTTTTGATGTCAAAATTATTGAAAAATTGATTGATTTTAACAAACTTAAAAAAGAAATTGTTCATATTCTAGGAGAGCAAAAAAATAATTATGCTGTTGTGGTTTGGGATTTGAAAAGGCAAAAGGGTTTTGATATTAACGGTGACGTGATCAAACCGCCGGCAAGCATTTCCAAAATTCCATATGCAATTCTTACCCTTAGAGATATAGATAAAGGGAAAAATACGCTAGATGAAGTTTACAAAATAAGGGGTGATGATAAGGCCTACGATACAGATATATTATACAGCTATGAAAATGGTGCCGATGTTACTTTGGATCAATATATTAAATTCCTAATCCAACAGTCAGATAATACAGCGATGATGCATTTGGAAGATTTTTTGGGTGGAAATCAAATTTATAATCAAAGAGTGAGAGATGAACTCGGGCTGACCAATTTATTTCGTGACCCTCACACAACTTCTGCAAACCAAGTTTCTATTTTATTACAAAATATTTATTCTCAAAAATACCTTTCCAAAAAGCTAAACGATTATCTCATTGATACGATGATTAATGTCGATGCAACATTTCAAGACCGTATTAAAGAAGGAGTTCCCGAAAATGTTCCAGTTGCACATAAAATAGGAAATTTAGAGGGAATATATCAAGATGCTGGAATCGTCTATGGGCAAAAAACAGATTTTGTAATTGTCGTGCTGAATGAAAATACTTCGATCGATTCAGCCAAAGAAACAATACGAGAAATAACCAGAAAAGTCTATAACGAACTGGAATAACAAACTTACTTTGAAATAAAAATCCAAATTACAAAGTTTTCAAGCTGACATTTTTCAAGGAATCATTTTGGTAGATTTTTATGCCGATTGGTGTGTTCCGTGCCGAATGTTGACGGGTGAGTTATAAATGATTATGGTAGTGAGTCTAAATAACTTTTATTTGACAACTTTTATTTTTTTATACACTATACAGGTGTTATGTATTAATCAGAAATAATATTCAAAACTATATTAAAAATATGTCTATTCAAAATCAAGTTGAAAAAAAGCAAAATACTAAAAAAATCCAAATTGCTCTCAAAAAAGCCATTGGTAGTAGCAATAAAGTTTTGAACCTTTTGGAGGAAGAAAATTTTTTGGAATGCTCACAACTTTTGGTGCAAATTGATTCAGCTATTGGCTCATTGCAATCAGCGAGAACGCAAGTTTTGGATCACTTTTTGGATATTTGTATCACAGAAAATCTAAACTCAAAAGACAAAAATAAACTCAAAAATCAACTTATAAAACTTTACAAACTCACTAAATAATTTACTAAATTTTAATCTATTTTATGCAAAATATTCAAACTCCACAGGAATTAAAAACTCGTTTAGACCAAAAAAATCCCGGCGACATTCTCCTTGATGTTCGCACTCCAGAGGAATTTTCGGCTGGACATATCACAGGCTCAACAAATTTTAATATCAGCAGTCCAAATATTATTCAAAAAATCCAAAAATTGGATAAAACCAAAACTTATATTTTGTATTGCCGAAGTGGCGGAAGGTCACAAATGGCAGCGATGATTATGGCTCAAAATGGCTTGAATGTGATAAATTGTCGGTTTGGATTTATGCATTTAGACGGCACTGATTTAAAAATTTCTAATTAAAAATCTGTTCACTTTATCAACTTAAAATAAAAATTACTCTTATTATGTCCAAAAAAAAATTTATTATCGGTGGAATTTTAGCTGGATTTTTGATAACTGTTTTTGTAATAATTGGAAACAACCAAACAAGCAATTCTACCACCGTTAATCAAACAAATTCTAGCCAAATCAGTCAAACAAGTTCCTCAACTTTTGAAACAATTAACACAGTTCAGGTTTTAAAAACCAGACTAGATCAAAAAAATCCCGGTGATGTTTTATTGGATGTTCGAACTCCGCAGGAATTTAGCGAGGGACATATTGAAAATGCTGTAAATCTAGATATGCAAAATCCGAATTTTAGCTCGCAAATCCAAAACTTGAACAAAACCAAAACTTACATTGTCTTTTGCCGTAGCGGAAACAGGGCTTTGACTGCCAGCCAAAAAATGTCCGAAATAGGCCTTGAAACCGTGTATTCAAAACAGGGAATTACAGATTGGCAAAAACTAGGGTTTGAGGTTGTGAAATAAATTTACAGTCTCATTTTGTAAAAATTTTCTAACTTTTTTATCAATTTTTTAATTCAAATTATGTCTAACAATACAAAGCACACTTTAATTATTTCAACAATTGCTATTCTTGCTATAGCCCTTGTCGCAAGCTCATTGGCTGCCGTTTATTATGCCGGTTTGGATCAGGGAAAAACCCAAAATAATCAATCTGCATCAACAAATCAACTCAGCAACTCTTCATCCAATAACATTTCCCAAGGTATTGCAGCAGCACCTCGTGAGGATTTGTCTCAGGACGAAAAAGATTCAATTCTTTTTATGAGGGAAGAGGAAAAATTAGCCAGAGATGTGTATTTGACACTTGCTGAAAAACACAATGTTCAGGTTTTTAAAAACATTTCAGGTAGCGAGCAAACCCATATGGATACTATGAAAGCTCTTATTGATAAATACAATCTCACTGATTCGGTAAAAAGTGATACAAGGGGAGATTTTACCAATCCCGAGTTTACCAAATTGTATAACGATCTGGTCAGCAAAGGCTCACAAAATCAGATTGAAGCCCTGAAAGTGGGTGCCACAATTGAAGATTTGGATATTAGCGATCTGAATAAAAGGCTTTCAATTAACAAAAACCAAGATATTAGACTTGCCTTTGAAACACTACTTTCCGGATCCGAAAATCATATGAGAGCTTTTGTAACAAATTTGCAAAATCAAGGTAGCGACTATTCTCCTCAATATATTTCTCAAACCGACTATCAAGCAATTATTAGCTCCAGCAACACTCATAATAATAACGGTCAGCAGGGTGGTGGTAAAGGTCAAAACCGAAATTAAACTATTTTTTTTAATACTTTTAAAACTTATTATGTCTAATATAATACAACTAAACTCACAAAATTTTCAAGCTGAAGTCTTGGATTTTCAAGGAATTGTCCTTGTGGATTTTTATGCTGATTGGTGCGGTCCGTGCCGAATGTTAGCTCCAGAGCTGGAAATGCTAGCGGAAGAACTGACTGAAAACAAAGTGGTCAAAATTGCTAAACTCAACACCGAAACAAATATGGAACTGGCTCAGCAATACAAAATTCAAGGCATTCCAAATGTAATTATTTTTAACAAAGGAAAAATCGCCCAGCAAATCGTTGGCTTGCGACGAAAAGACGATTACAAAAAAATCATTTTGGAGGAAATGCTGAAGGGGTAGGTATTTTATTTTTCGCTGTGTTTTTCTTAGTCAATACAACTAAAAGTAAATTCTAACAACTCTAAACCTTTATTCTTTAGCTCTGTGTAAATATAGCCAATTCCTATAGCACCTTTACGAAAAAGTAAAAATCAGCGAAATGTTAAATTACCCAATTTATCAGTAAATTACAAAGAATAATAGAAAATTTATACTTTTCAAAATGACTAAAAAAATGTAAAGGTTTAATACGGTTTGGCTATACTTTGATTTTCAAGATTTTTAAATCTACATTCAAACCAGTCAAGAAAAACTGCTTTTGAACTCTCCCAATCATTAGTGTAAGCACAATCAGAAAAAACCAATCTAAAGTCATCTAAAATATCTTGAACTTTGCCAATTTTGAACTCACCGAGCCAGCACTCTTTCTTTTTTAGTAAATTAGATATTTCTAGCAATTTACCGTAATAAAAGATCTCTTTCTCTAATGGTGTTAAATCATCTTCAAAATTAGTCAACATATTCAAGTCGCTTATAAAAGGCTTTTCCATGTTCATAATTGTTTTTCGGTTTCAGTTGGTTTTAAAAAATTTTAGAAATGAAAAATACCACGCACTATTTTGGTTGACAATTTGACACAATATAAAGATAAGGTTTATATTGATAATTATACACTTCAGCCGTGATACCAATTTCACACAATTATTTACATAAAAATTAAATATGTCAAAAAATCCTAAAAAACTGCCAAAAGTGGAAACTTTGGAAATGGAAAAGCCAAAACCAGAGGAAACAGCAAGCTCACAGGCTTTGGGAATTTCTTCGCTCAAACTCCAAAACATCGGCCCGTTTGATGAGCAAGGTCTTACAATCAACTTTGGCAAAAAACTAAACGACAAAAAAGCCAATGTCCATATTTTCGTCGGCGAGAATGGGTGTGGGAAGAGTACTCTCCTGAAAAAGTATTACAGTGATAAAATTTGCAATGTTGACGAACATAGTAATGTAAAATATTTTGAAACGAAAATTCCTAATTTTTTATTTTTATTAAATGAAAATATCGAAGACTATAGAAATTTGATATACGACTTTCCTACATTAAGATATCGATTAAATGGTAATGAAATGATGAATATTAGTAACGCTTTTTTTCAAGAAGATATTACTTTAAATTATTATTTAAACTACATTAAAAATGTTTGGCTAGATAGATCACAAGCTGAACTATATGAACTAAGCCCCGTTAAAAGAATTTCTGCGAGTCAGTATGTAGAATTTAAAAAAAAAGCTAGTATAATTGAGACAATAGAAAATATAATTAATGAAATTTACGGTATTAGCTATAATTATACTTATGAAAACAATATTTTTACTACTATAATAAATGGAAAACCTGTTGATTATAGGCAATTCTCTTTAGGTTACAAAAAACTTATTGGATTTTTATCACATTTACTTGTAATTTTGCACGAGTCTACTTATTCAAATTTAAAATATAAAAGACACCCAACCAATTATGATTTCATAGATAAAGATAGTTTTTGTAATGCCAAATTTACCCTCCTCCTTGATGAAATAGACATTCATCTTCATCCCAAAGCTCAACGACGGATTTTGCCAGCTCTACAAAGCCTTTTCCCGAATGCCGAGATTTTTTGCACGACACACAGTCCATTTGTGGTCAATAGTGTGAGTGAGGCGTGGGTTTATGAGCTAAAAATGGAAAATGGAAAATTTATTGACGACCAAACTGGTGAAGTTTTGGATGAAATTGGCGACAAAAACCCTGCAAATAAAGAAAATTATAAAAATAGGAGGGTGAGTAGCGACGGCGATAGCTATATTTTTAGTGTTTTGGAAGATTTTAATATTTCTCAATTATTTGGCAAAGAGGCTCAAGAAAACCTAAAGAAACTAAGTGATAACTTAAGAAAAAAACAAGACATTTCTAAAGAAATAGAGATTTTAAAGAGTTATAAAGGTAAAGAGATTGAAGATGCGATTTTGGTTCTTTTAAAGCAATTTAATAAGGAAAATTTATGGCAAGATTAGTACTGAATGAAACAGCCAAAAATGAAATCCAAAGTATATTAGCAAAATATAAATCCTATACAACTTTTGGAAGTAGTAAAAATTATCTAATAGTATTAGAAAAACTGATTAAGTCTTGTAATGATTTTTGTCCATTTACTGGGGTGCTTTATCCTGACAGAAAATTTTCTATAGAGCATTTTCATTTTAGACAGTCCACAAATTCACAAGAAGATTTAACTTTAGAAAATTTGTATCCGTGCTGCCAAGATGCAAATGTTCCAACAAAACAAAGATCATTGACACTTGATCCAAAAATTATAGACTATGTTGACAGGCTTTATATTGATACGAGTGACTTTTTGGTGAAACCTAAAGATGAAAATGATAAAGAGGCTAAAGATACGATAGAACAATTTAGCTTGAATAAAAATAATCAACTACAAACAAACAGAATGAGTGAATATAATAAAAAGTTTATTTTTAAAACTAATTCTGCAACAAAATACTCTTTCTCCGAATATTTCAACTAACCACCCCTAAATTAAAACATTAAACCTTAATCAAAAATTAAAAATTTATCCTTAAAAATTCTACTTTATGTCCATCACTCCATTTCTCTCAACCCAAGGTGTTATTTCTTATTTAATCACTAATCCCCAAAAAGAAGCAATTGTCATTGATCCGAGTTTTGATTTAGCTCAAAAAATTGTGCTGGAAATTAAACAAAAAAGTCTCAAACTCAAATATATTTTGGACACTCATACTCATGCGGATTTTTTTTCCGCCAGAAGTCTTTTCAAAAATCTTTATCCACAGGCTCGTGTTGGTTTATCAGAATTTTCTCCAACCAAAGACAATGAATTGAAACTAAAAGATAGTGAAATTTTGGAACTGGATGAAATTAAAATCACCGTTTGGCAAGCGAATGGACACACCAACGAATCCTTGATTTATAAACTGGAACACCTTGGCCAAACCTCAATTTTTACCGGAGATACTCTTTTAATCGGCGGAACTGGAAGAACAGATTTTCAAATTGGAAATAGTGAAGTTTTATACCAAAGTTTGGATCGTATTTTGACTCTACCAGAAACCACAATTATTTACCCCGGACACAATTATAGTGGTCAAACTAAAACCACTTTGGCGGTAGAAAAAACCACCAACCCAAGGTTAAAACTTGTTGTGGAAGGCAAAAAAGAGGAATTTATCACGCTAATGGAAACCCACAAACCGCCACTTCCAGATTTGTTTGAAGAGAGTGTTAGATTTAATTCGATTTAGGTTTTCAACTCTTATTTTTATAAATTTGATCACTGCCGGAATGAGTTCCAATTTCCAAACATAAAATAGTGGCAACTTGGATTTCCACCTGATTTCTGCTTGCCCAATCAAACTCAATAAATCTGTGTCAAATTTTCTTTGCCAAAAAAGAAAAAGTGTGTTATATAGCCAATCCCTATTAAACCTTTACACTCATACAGTTAATTTGGATACATAAATTCTCTATAAAATCAACAGAATAATCGTAAAAACTTCTCAACCTTTGCTTCAATTCGTGCCATTTATGTT
>JBIIDY010000017.1:0-15442 GCA_044238065.1 Limisphaerales bacterium
TCCAATTAAAAAGAAGTATGTTACAAGAACTAAATTTACTAATAACAGAATATAATTCAAATTTTTTATAGAGCATATTGGAATTTTAAACAATTTTTTTATTTAACGCAAGGGGTCTAATATATGAAATTTTCATCATCGCTTAAACTTAGATTGATTTATGTTTTTCGTATCAATGACGAAGCTCACCAAAGCTGTCTTAAAATCGGGGAAACTACATTTGATAATGATAATATCTTTGGGTTGGAGTCAAACAGTAAAGCTCTTAATGAAGCAGCTAAAAACAGAATTAGTCAATACACTCAAACCGCTGGTATTCAATACGACTTGCTTTACACAGAGATTACAATTTTTACAAAAGACAAAACATTACACTCTTTTAACGACAAAGAAGTTCATCAAGTTTTGGAAAGATCAGGAATTAAAAAGAAAATTTTTGATACTAAGCATAAAGCTAACGAGTGGTTTGAAACTGACTTGGAAACCGTTAAGAATGCTATCAAAGCGGTCAAAGAAGGTAGAAATGTCTTAAATGGAAACGAAAAAACTCAAACTCAAAATCCAGTTATTTTCCGTCCAGAACAAAAAGAAGCTATAGAAAAAACCAAAAAACAATTCAAAAAAAGTAACGAAATGTTATGGTTTGCCAAGATGCGATTTGGTAAAACTATTTCAGCTCTTCAGGTAGTCAAAGAAATGGAATTTGGTAAAACATTGATTTTGACCCATCGCCCTGTGGTTGACAACGGTTGGTTTGAAGATTTTGGTAAAGTTTTTTATGATAAACCAAATTATCAGTATGGCTCCAGAAAAAATGGTGAAAAGTTTGAAAGTTTAGAAAATCAATTTAAAAATAAAAACTACATTTACTTTGCTTCAATGCATGATCTTAGAGGTTCTGCTTTGGTAGGTGGTAATTTTGATAAAAACGATGAAATTTTTAGTACAAAATGGGATTTTATAATCATTGACGAAGCCCACGAAGGAACTCAAACCGAACTTGGACAAAATGTAATTAGGGAACTTAAGAAAGAAAATACCAAAATTTTACATCTTTCAGGCACGCCGTTTAATCTGCTGGATAATTACAAAGAGGAGGAAATTTATACTTGGGATTATGTAATGGAGCAAAAAGCCAAGCAAGAATGGCACAATCTTCATTTTGGCGATCCAAACCCATATTCATCGCTACCTCGCCTTAATATCTTTACTTACGATCTTGGCAATGTGCTTAAAGAATTTAGAGATGAAGAGCTGGCCTTTAATTTTCGGGAGTTTTTTAGAGTTAATGCTGATGGCGAATTTTTACATCACAATGAAGTTTTGGCTTTTCTCAATATTATCTGTAAAGAAGATAATCAAAGTAATTATCCTTATTCCACTGCCCAATACCGAGATAATTTCCGTCATTCCCTGTGGATGGTTCCGGGCGTCAAAGAAGCACGGGCATTAAGCGTGTTATTACAGTCTCACCCAGTATTCCAGCATTTTGAAATAGTTAATGTGGCAGGAGATGGAGACGAAGAGCAAAAAACCGAAGATGCCCTCAAAATGGTAGAAAAGGCAATTGGCAAAAACCCTCATGAAACCTATACAATCACTCTTTCTTGTGGTAGATTGACTACTGGTGTATCGGTGCCAGCGTGGAGTGCTGTGTTTATGTTGTCAGGGTCATTTAACACCTCTGCCTCTGGTTATATGCAAACTATTTTTAGAGTGCAAACTCCAGCTACAATCAACGGCAAAGTCAAGGAAGAGTGTTTTGTGTTTGATTTTGCTCCAGATAGAACGCTCAAAGTAATCGCTGAAACTGCCAAAATTTCTTCTAAAGCTGGTAAAACCTCTAACAATGACCGTGAAATAATGGGTGAATTTCTCAATTTTTGTCCGATTATTGCGATGAATGGGTCTGTGATGAAAAAATACGATGTCAACGGAATGCTTGAACAACTCAAAAAAGTTTATGTTGAAAGAGTTGTAAATAATGGTTTTGAAGATGGATATTTGTATAATAATGACGAATTGAAGAAACTCACTAATCTGGAACTTGAAGAATTTGAAAATCTCAAAAAAATCATCGGTAGCACCAAAGCTATGCCCAAAACTGGTGATATTGACATCAACAAACAAGGTTTTACTGACGGAGAATACGAACAACTAGAAACTGCTCAAAAGAAACAAAAAGCCCAGCAAGAACTCACTGAATTAGAAAAAAAACTATTGGAAGACAAAACTGAAAAAAAGAAAAACCGAGATACAGCCGTCTCAATTTTGCGAGGAATTTCTATTCGTATGCCTCTTTTGATTTATGGAGCTGACATTAAAAATGAGGAAAAAGAGCTTGATATTGATAATTTTACTCAATTAGTTGACGACACTTCTTGGAAAGAATTTATGCCCAAAGGTGTAACCAAAGGCGAGTTTGAAAAATTCAAAAAATACTATGAGCCTGATGTGTTTAGGTCTGCTGGCAAAAAAATTCGGGCAATGGCAAGGATTACGGATAATTTGCCTGTGGAAGAGCGAATCGCTGATATTACAAAGATTTTTTCCAACTTCCGCAATCCTGACAAAGAAACGGTCTTGACTCCGTGGCGAGTGGTTAATATGCACATTGGCGACACGATGGGCGGCTGGGTTTTTTGGGATGAAAAATACGAAAAAGTCATAACCAAGCCTCGCTTTGTAGATCACGGCGAAGTTACTAATGAGGTTTTTGGCATTGACTCCAAAATTCTGGAAATTAACTCCAAAACTGGACTTTATCCTTTGTATATGGGGTATAGTGTTTATAGAGGCATAATTGACAAAGAGTATCCCGATCCAACCAAACCGCCAACTATTGAACAGCAATACAAAATCTGGGATCAAGTTATCAAGGATAATATCTATGTAGTGTGCAAAACTCCAATGGCAGTGAGTATCACCCGCAGGACTTTGTTAGGTTTTCACCACAAGCCAGCCAATATCAAATATGTTGAATTGTTGAAGCAAATAGAAGTGAACGGAAAAAAGAAGACTATTATTGACAATGAAGCAGTAAATAAAATCAAACAAGAATCTTTTTGGGAAATAAAATAACTTTTTTTAACAACTTTTTAAAATTTTTAACAACAACTTTATGCAATTCAACGCAATCGTAGGCAATCCACCGTATCAGGAAGGTATAAGCGATACATCTGAAAACTCGTCCTTAAGCAAACAAATTTTTCCTTCATTTATTGAATTAGCCGTTAATTTAAACCCAGATTACCTATCTCTTGTTACTCCATCTCGTTGGTTCACTGGAGATGCTCAAGATAAATCTTTTTTAAAGTTAAGAGAATTTGTAAGGGAAAATAATCATTTTTCAAAAATAGTTAATTATCCATATGCTGCAGATGTATTTCCTGGAATAGTCCTTAAAGGTGGTGTTAATTATTTTCTTTATGAGAAAGATTATGATGGTAAAGTTTGCTTTATAAATAAAGAAAAAGGTGGGGAAGTCGTTCAGGAAAGAAATTTATTTGAAGACAATCTTGATATCATCTTATCAGATCAAAAAAATTATAAATTAATAAATAAAATAAAATCTAATAACTTTATTCCATTAACGAGTATTACGACTGGAAGAGATGCTTTT
This sequence comes from Limisphaerales bacterium, assembly GCA_044238065.1. Lineage (GTDB taxonomy): Bacteria > Patescibacteriota > JACMRA01 > JACMRA01 > JACMRA01 > JBIIDY01. Next base: position 3,623 of record JBIIDY010000017.1, read on the forward strand.
GGAATAGTAGGTAAAGAGTCAAGTTTAATGAAAATTGCTAAAAAAGACAGTTTTAAAGGTTCGGTAGTAATTAGATGTAAAGGAAATCAAATACTGTACACAGAAAATTCTAAAATAATAAAAAATATAGATATATTTGAAAAATATAAGGTTTTTATTTCTAAGTCAGCAGGTGATCCTAATACAGATTTTAAAATAATTGGCGAACCTTATTTAGGCAAACCTTTTGAAGCTTGTACAGACTCTTTAATACCAGTAGGAAAGTTTGAAACTGAACTAGAAGCATTAAATTTACAAAAGTATTTTAAAACTAAATTTTTAAGATATATGGTTTCAATTTTAAAAGTTTCTCAAAATGTTTATCAAAATGTTTATCAATTCGTTCCCCTTCAGGACTTCACCTCCACCTCCGACATCAACTGGAGCAAGTCCATCCCCGAGATTGACCAGCAACTCTACCGCAAATATGGTTTAACCGAGGAGGAAATTGCCTTTATTGAAAGTATGATTAAGCCGATGAGTTAGTATGCCCAGTACACAAAAACCCCAGTCTGCCACAGCAGCCACCCCCTTCAAAAGGGGCAATATGGAACACCGCTACACCAAATTCCCCCTTACAAAGGGGGTGTCTTCGCAAGAAGATGGGGGTTTATATTCCCTTACAAAGGGGGTGCCACAAAGTGGCGGGGGTTCACTACCTCCAGACATTCTCAACTCCAAATACATCATCAAAGCTAATACAAAACTCACACCCAGAGCAAATTATATGTCCAGAAATATGACCAAAGCTGAGCAAATTCTTTGGTTTAATATTTTGGCAAAAAGACAACTTTTGGGATATAAATTTACCAAACAAAAACAGGTTTTTAATTATATTTTGGACTTTTATTGTTCAGCCTTATTATTGGCTATCGAGGTTGATGGTGAGAGTCATTCTATCAAGCAAGAGTATGATCAAACCAGAACAAAATTTCTAAATAGTTTAAATATCAAGGTAATTCGTATTACAAATGATCAAATTTATAACAATTTGGAAGGTGTTTATACTTTTTTAATGACTGAAATTGGAAAAATTAAACCCCGAAATTGACCAGCAACTTTACACCAAATATGATTTGACCGAGGAGGAAATTGCCTTTATTGAAAGTATGATTAAACCGATGTAGAGGAGGGTTTATCCCTCCATAAATAAACAAATGGTGATATAAAATCGCCTCTACAGGTCTTCAACCCACAAAAAATCTGGCAAAAGTCTTTTTACGATCATGTTATTCGGGATGAAAAAGATCTTGAGAGAATTCGAGACTATATTCAAAATAACCCTTTGCAGTGGGAACTTGACCTTTTGAATCCAATAAATGATGACAAATTCCAAAAATGGATAGAAAATAAGTGAAAATCAGGTAAAAATCAGGTATAATTATCAGTCCAGTCGTTTTGAAATAGAATTACATCACCCTCTTGGAGGATGTTTTGGAGGTTTTGGTGAGCATCCACAGCGGTTTTGAAGGTGAGAATTTTGGGAGTTTTGGTATTTTCTTGAGCTTTTTTGGCAATATATTCGCCGATAAATTTGCTACTGCTAGTTTCTACCAAGATCACCAAATCAATCTGACGATCAATCAACCTTTGGGCTATTTGGTAATGAATTTCTTGCGAATTTTGCCCCAGCTCCACAAGTCCCGGCGTCAAAAAAATTGTCCTGTTCATATAAAAATTGTAATTAAATTTTGGTTCGTTTGAAATAAAGGTTTAAATTTTGTATGCATTGTCTTTTGGTTGCTTTGGAACTAGTTTTTGTAGCTAACTGCCACATTGACTTCTACAATCAACTCATTTTCACCAACCAGCACGGATGGAGCGGCACTGTCCATAGTAGCACCCCCTGCCCCAGACCTCATCATCATGTAGTTATTACCATTTCCACAATTATTGATAGTAGAAATCTCCTTTTTCTTGATTTGTCCACCGCCAAGTGCTTTGATTTTTTTCTCGGATTCAGCAAGTGCATTTTCAATCGCCTTGTATTCCAGATTTTTACAAATTTCTTCCTTATTGGAAACATCGGACTGATTTTGGTTAAAATTTTCAATACCAACCGCGGTCAATTTTTCGCTTAATCTATTGATTATTTGGGTATCTTCATTAATCTTAATTTCCACTTCAAAACCAGTTTCAGCTCGATAAATTCTATCTGGCTGCTTGACGTTTTCGGAGGCTATACTGGAATAAACTGGTGGATAATTATAGTCTGGGTAGATGTTTTTACGAGTTTCAATCTTTTTTTCCTCGATATTTTCCCCTTTCAAAATCTCAATAGCTTTTTTGGTTTTTTCGTCGTTTTCGGTGTTGGCTTTTTCTTGACTCGCGTCTCTAGCGGAAGTTGTAAAATACAGTTCAATTTTGTCAGGTTTGACTTTTTCACTAGCTTTGCCCAAAACATTTATCACCGAAACTGGTCTGGAAAAATCCCACAAAAGATAAGCGCCAGCACCAAAAATCACCACAAAACAAAAAATTGCAACACCAATAATAATTTTTTTCATACAAAAATGTTTAAAAAGTTGGTAAAAAAAATAAAACTAAACAATAATTTGGCCAAAAATGGCAAAAACAGATTACTAAAATTTACACACTTATATATAAAACTTTTTTGGAATAAATGTCAAATAAAAATTCTGGAAATAATTACAAAAATTTAACCATATCTAAACCCACATTAACTTGTAGGTAATTTTGAAAAATTAAAATCTATGTAAATTGGTAAAGATTTGGGTATGAAAAAAGCAGTTTGTCATCGCGAATGAAATAGACCATACAGAGAATTAACCAGTAAAAATCAAATTAAGGGGTCATCACGAATGAAATGAAGTGATATTGTGGTAAAATCTTGTAAAGCTAAAAAAGATTGCTTCGCTACACTCGCAATGACAGGGAAAGATTGCTACGCTTTACCCTGTTCCCTTTGGTCTGTTCACTACACTTCTGTTCACTGTGTTCATCTAGTCGCTTCGTTCCCACACCCATACACTCATTCGCGGTGTCGGGGAAATAAGCTTGCAATAACGTGAAAATTAAGAATTAACTAGTGCAAGTTGGTTTTGATTTTGGTATATTTGGAACTAAAAATTACCTAATTAACTAAATTTTAATTTATCTCAAAATTTAAAAACTTATCCCGATCTTATATGTTTAACTTAGAAATAATTTCAAATTCAACCCAAAAAGATGAAGACGGTGGTGTTTTTTGTATAGTTAAGATTATTATGAATAATTTTGAGGAGATAGATAAAATGTATTTACATGATTGGAAACAGGATAATTATATTAAGCAATGGAAAATAGGGCTAGACAGAATTCTAAAACATGGTTTGGAAAGCAGTCTATTATTTACTTCGGTTTTACCTCAAGGTGCTAATTTTGCTTGGATTTTATATTTAGTAGACAAAAAGATCATGATACAGCAACGGGTGTTTTTGCCAGGTTATAATTTAGCACATGCAGATTTTAGCCTAGAAGGCGATTTTTATAAATATATAGGCCAAAGAAAAACGCATTCAGAGGAACTTGAAAAATACTCAGAGTGGATAATAGATTTAAAAGATTTACAGGATTTCGCAAATAAACTAAAGACACACGAGTGAAGATATGAGACTTCTTACGTTGAATGAAGTAAAAAGTTAAAATCAATGGTAAATTAATATTTTTCGGGTGATTTTTTGGCTTAAAATCAAAACTTGTACTAAACTTGTTCTCAAAATTTATATTTCTCAATTTTCAGGCAATTTTTGGATTTTGCAGTTTCCGTTTTCAGAATTATTTGACAAAATTAAACTTTAGCTTGACCTTTTTCATAAAATTTTATACGGTTAGGAAATTAGTATTTTGAACTTTCTAACAAATCTACATCAACTTTTTATTATGTTTTCGGATAATTTTTGGCGACAAAATCTTTTGGTAATTTACGCAATGGCGGTTTTTATTTTGGCATTTTTTAGTTTTTTTTGGAATTATAATTACCCAAATTCTTCACAGTGGGACGAGGTTTATCACATTTCCAGTGCCGAAAAATACCTCACGGGAACCATGTTTATGGAAAGTCACCCACCGCTTGGCAAGCTGTTTATCGCTCTCGGGGAGAAAATCCTTGAACCCAACGCCCCAAAATCTCAAGTTAGTCCTCTTGGCAGGCTCTGTTTTGGCGATTTGGATTGGAAAACTAGACCTGAAATTATTGACAAATCTGAATTTACCAAGGTTGACCAAATTTCCAGCTATCCGAGTGGCTTTTCATTCTGTGGTTTTCGGTTAATGCCGGTAATTTTTGCTACTTTATCGGCCGCGCTTTTCTTTTTCTTACTATTTTTATTGGTTAGAAATCTTCACTTGTCGGCTATTTTTAGCTCACTTTACCTTTTTGACAACGCTCTGATTTTGCAAGCTCGTTCGGCGATGGTGGATTCAACTCAAATCTTTTTTGTCTTACTGGCTTTGACCTATTTTGTCTTCCAAATCGAAAAAGTTACGGGTAATTTGCCACCAGAATTGAAAAAATTCTTCCAAAATAAGAAACAGAATGGCAAACAAGAATTAGAAAAAGTGGAAATAGATAAACTTGAAAATATCAACAAAAACTTTGAAACTGAAAATTTATCTTCAAACAATTTGGCGAATAATTTGGAAAATGAAAAGTCAAAAACTGAAAAAAATCTTGGAAAATCTGTGGAGAAAATCTTGGAAAATCCAACAGAAAATTTGGCTCAAAAGAAAAAAATAGGTTGGTTTGAATATCTAATTTTGGGAGTTTTGTGTGGCTTGAGTATCGCGACCAAGCATAACGCAGCGATTATTTTGGTTCTGCCAATTGCTTGGTTTTTGTTTGAACTTTGGAGCGGTAGAATCAACTTATATCTCAAAGGAGTTTGGCAAATGATTGATAATTTATCAGAGAAAAACCCTGCTGAAGTTCCGTTTAAACAAGAAATAATTCACAACTGGCTATCAGCTTTAATCAAAATTACAACTTTTTGTGTAGGGTTGATTGTTCTTTACGCTGGTGTTTTTGTTGTTCACAGCACCATTGGACACACTGTTGTTCCTGACAATAATAACCGTGGTGGCTACTACCTGACCAGCCCTCAATACAAAAAAATCCTATCCGAAAAACAAACTTTAAACCCGCTGAGTTGGCCTACAATGATTTTTGACAACTGGAAATATATGCAACAATATCACGACGGAGTTCCCAAGCTTGATCTGTGTAAGCGTGACGATTCTGGGAATTTGTCTGAAAATGGCTCCTACCCGATGACTTGGCCAGTGATGAACCGCACAATTAGTTTTCGTTGGGAATGGGGTACCAAGGACGGCACACCAGCCACTGATAATACCTACATTCGCTACAGTTATTTGATTGGCAACCCACTGATTTGGGCAATTGGATTGGCTTCAATTTTATTGACTTTGGTCTTAATTTTAGGCTTTTTATGCTTTAATTTAGAGATCAAAAATCGCCGCATTTTCAATTATATTTTGGTTTTGACAGCACTTTATTTGGCTTATATGATTGGCGTGATGTCCGTGGAAAGGGTAATGTATCTTTATCACTACCTTATTCCTCTCATTTTTACCTTAATTTTGGCACCACTTTTATTCACTTATATTTTTGGCAATTTACAAAACGACTTGGGCGAGAGTGGTTTGGATAGTTCTAAATCAAAAAATAGCCCACAAAATATCCTTGAAAATGAAAACTTGTCAGAAAATTCGCTGGAATCCACAGAAGTCGGCCCAGAATTGAGAAGTTCAAGAATTTTGGAACACAAATCAATTGAAAATTTATCACCAAACTTAACGGACAATCCAACAAAAGATAATTCAACAAAAAACGAAAGTTTTAAAAATTCCCTAGAAGAAAACCAAAAGGAAATTGACAGTTTGACAAATACAGATCAAACAAAAACGGATTCGGGAAATAAAGAAAGTAATGAAAATTTGGCAAGTAATTTAGGGAAAAATTCAGAGAAAATCTTGGAAAATAGAAAAACTCCCGATTATTTTTGGCACTGGCTGGCGTTACTCTGTGGACTAATTTTAATCTTCCTGTGTTTTGTGTTTTTCAGTCCGTTCACTTATTATCAGCCACTTAGCCGTAGTGAGTTTATGATGCGAAACTGGTTTAGTTTTTGGCAAATGCGAGTGGTCAACTAAAACTCGTGTTTTTCTCACATCACAAAATTCCCAAACAAGAAATTAATAAACAACGGTTTCAAAGCTGATTTTATTCTATTCTAAAGCTAATCCAAAAAATCAACTCACAAATTTGTCATGAAATTGAGAAAGTTTGAAAATGAATTTTTAGTTTATACCCAAAACCATACCAAAACTGACAAATTCCTGTATCCAAAATTCCCCCATCGGGGGTGTCTCGTAGATGGCGTCTATTTTCACAAGAAAATGGATTGAGCGAAGCGAGTGGGGGAGTTCTGTGGATTTTTATTGGTTGCCTGTTAAAATTGATGTGGGTTTGAGTGTCCAAAAATTTTTAAAAAAGTGAGAGATTTCAAAATTAGCATTCAAAAAGTGTGAGATTTATGGGAAAAATAATTTTCTGGACAAGTTTTGATTTTTGTGTTATACTAATTTCTAGTAAAATACCATTTTTTTACAGGGAAAATTCAAACAAAATTCCTAAACAAAACTAAATAAAATATGCTCAAAAAAATTCAATCTGCCCTAAGTATGGTAGAAATTGCCGAAAGCAACCTCAAAAACCTACGCCAAAACCTCCTCCAGATTTTGGAAGAAAACGGTCAAAAAGCTAACTATTCCACTCTTCCAGCCCACAAAAGCCGAGACGAGCAGACTGTTGCCACCGAAGTTGTGGAAGGTAATTTTGACGGGGAAAATATGGTTGGCGATAACGGACAAGTCTATCTTGTACCCCAAAACTACGCCAGCAAGAGTCAACTGGTCATTGGCGATCGTATGAAATGGCTACTTACCAGCGATCGGGAAATTTACAAATTGATTGCCCCAGTGGAAAGAGAGAGGGTTTCGGGAATTTTTTCTATGGATGGTGATAATTACGCCGTTATCGTTGAAAATATCAAAAATCCAGTGCGAATACTTAAAGCCAGTGCCACTTTTGCGATCAAAAATCAAGGTTTGAGTGTTGGCGACGAGGTAGTTATCCTCATTCCCAAAAACGCTACTCCGACTTGGGGAGCCCTTGTTAGTGTTGTCAAAAAGAACAAAGTAGAAGTTGAAACCTTGGATATTTTACCTAAGAGTGTCAAACAAGATTTTGTTAAAACACCGTATTCAACTGAAGAATTAGACAGCTTGCCAGAATTTGGCGTCAGTAAGAAAACCAGCGAAGACAGTGATTACTTTTAAGAAAGTTTTTATACTCAAAACCACATTAACTTGCACTTGGTAATTTTGAAAAACTGAAATACAAGCCACTGGGTGTCATCACGAACAAAGTGAGGTGATCTTGCGGTAGAATCTAGTAAAGATGAGTATGGAGTTTAATAGATTGCTTCGTTAGCCTCTGTTCCCCTTTGGGTCTGTTCGCTACACTCTGTTCACTGTGTTCGCCTAGTCGCTTTGCTCCTGCGCTTGGTCTCTTTGTTCCCGCACCCATACACTCATTCGCAATGACAAGGGGAAAACGCAATGACGGTGGAAGTTAATGTGTGGTTGGGGATAAAATGGGGGAGAAAAGTGAGGAAAAATTTTCAAAAGTTTTGGATAAAATGTTTTAGTTTGACAAGAATTGTTTTGCTGGTGTTAGTTCTCCCTGGAAAGGAAAAATTCTATCTAAGAAAAAATAGAAGGAAATTTCTGGCGTCAATTTTTTAGCACAATTCAACAAACAAGTATGGAAAATTCAACCAAACCCAATCAAACCAAAATTCCCCTAGTCGCTCTCATAGGTCTGCCAAACAGTGGAAAATCTACTTTAATCAACCGTATTTGTGGCTTTCGCAAGGCCATCACGGCTAACGAAGCTGGCACAACTCGGGATTTGACTTTTGGGGAAGATGTCTGGGAAAATATGTATTTTCGGCTGGTGGACACTGGCGGAATCACGATCAATCCGGATGGCCCCATCGCCAAATTGACTCAAATCAAAACTTTGACTGCCATTGCCGAGAGCGATCTGCTAATTTGGGTCATTGACCGCAAGCAAAATCCGGACACAATTAATCTTGAAATTATTCAAAAAATCTGGAAACTTGGCAAACCTTTTATCGTGGGAATCAACAAAGTGGACAGCCCAAACGCCGAAAAAGATATTAGCGAATACGCCAAACTGGGTGGGGTTGGTTTTATCAATTTTAGTGCGGCGAGCGGTTATGGTATTGGAGAACTTTTAGATTTGATGGTGGAAAATTTGGAAAAGTTGGGTTTTGAAAAAAAGACGGAGATTTTTATTGAAGAGGATGATATTGCCAAAATTGAACGCAAAAAAGGAAAACTAGCCATTCAAAAAAGTCAAATTGTTCGTCAAAATAATGACGGGAGCTACTACGTGGTGCGGGAAAATACCGACAAAGGACCGGGGCTTTTTCAGAGTATGACCAAAGAAATGATCCAGGGCTGGGAGGAAAAACACAAAAAAGTAGAAATTGAGAGCTTAGTTTTTGATTTTTATCAGGTTTTATTTGATCAAGATGTGGAGGGTTTCATTCAGCACATAGTAGAAATTAGCCCCAGAAATGAGGACTTTGGACAAGAAATTGAAAGTTTGATTCAAGATAAATTTGCTGGTGTTATAAATTGGGACGAATTTTGGCAGGCATTACAAAAAACCTCACAAATTCCAGATTTGTCGTGGGATAAGTGGGATGATTGGACGGTGGTTTTGGACGAGACGGCTGATTTTATTAAAGATCAAAAAAAGCTGGGCAAAAAAATTTATTACCTTTCCAACATCTTGCCCCAAAATTATAACAGGCGAAAAATGGAAGAAATTTATGGCTACTTTGACGGTGGAATTGCCAGTTGCGAAGCTAATTGTAAAAAACCAAGTACTGAAATTTTTGACAAATTAATTTATAAATATCAACTTGATCCTGCCAAAACGGTGTTTGTGGATGACTCTGAAAAAAATGTTAAAACGGCAAGAGATCTTGGCTTTTGGGCGATTGAATATTTGCACGGCTGGACTGATTTGGAAGAGGAGCTAGAGCGAATTGAAAATGCCAAAATTGAACGAATTCCGCCAATACCAAAAGTGCTATTCCTTGGCAAACCCAATGTCGGTAAATCTAGTCTTTTTAACGCGTTGGCTGGGGAAGATATCCAGATAGTTACGGATATTGCCGGCACGACTTTGAGTGTAAATGACACCTTGATTGAGCGAACTGCTTGGGTCAAACCAAAAGAAAAAATTGTCAAAAAAGATGAAGAAATTGATCTTGATGAAGATGAGGAAATGGATGACTTTGACGAAGAATTTGACGAGAGCGAAGATGGCGAATTTGAGGTTGAAGATTACGAATTGGACGAGACAGAAGAGGTTTTAGCCAAAAAAAATGATGAAAGTGCTAATATTGTTAAATAAAAAAGTAAATTAAATTTAAAAAATATGGCATAATTCATCTGACTCAGACCAACCAATTTTTATCAAAAAACTAAAATGACTCGCTTCCAAGTTTTGACTGTTGATTTATTATTTCAATGTGGATGTGTCGTTTTATCCTTATTGCTTATTGGATTTTTAAGTTTAGTTGGTTTTGTTTGGTTGATTTTATTTTTATTCATCATTTGGCAATGGTTTGTTTCGCCAATTATTTTTGGTTTTTCAGGTTTAGCTCAAAATTTTACTACAATAAGAAGGATATTGTTTAGAGGAATTTGGTTTTTAATTTGGTTTTTTGGAATTTTCATAGTTATTAGCCTTACTGTTAACCCTTTTATGTTTTATTTGATTAATACTGTTTGGCTTAGCTTGCCTTTTATTTTTTACACTATTAGTTATTTTATTATCACTTTATTAGATTTTTTGAAATCTGCTCGGCAACGCACCAACTAAAGTAAATTATCAAATTATAGCCAAACCCACATTAACTTACATTTGTTAACTCGTAATTTTCATGTCATTGCGTGCTGGTTTGTCATTGCGAGGCACGAAGCAATCTATTAAACTTGATATTTATTTTTACTAGATTTTACCACAAGATCACTTCATTTCATTCGTGATGACACCCTGTAGCTTGTTTATATCCAAATTCTTACCAACTTGCGTAGATTTTAGTTTTCCAAAATTACCAAATTCAAATTATTATTTCTGATTAAACTTTTATGTCTCTTGCCCCACTTCGCCAACAAATTGACCAAATTGACCAAGAAATTATTCGCCTTTTGACCCAGCGGATGACAGTTAGTCGCCAAGTCGCCAAAATAAAAATTGACCAAAATTTACCAGTTCTCAACGCTGGGCGAGAAGTAGAAATTCTTGAAAAATTGGAAAAAATGGCAACCAATTTGGGAATGAGACAAGGTTTTATAAGTGAAATTTACACACAAATTTTCGCAGAATCCAAAAAAATCCAAGAGGAAATAATGAATGAAAAATAGATTTTGGGCCAGTCTAACAAATAATTTGATATTTTTGAGTTTTTAGTTGGCAATTTTGAAGGAGTTAATCCTTTCTAGCTTAACTCACGTTTTATACCCAAACTAAAATCAACTTGTACTAGTTAACTCGTAATTTTCAAACTATTACACCCACCCCCTTGTCATTGCGAGGTACGAAGCAATCTTTTAACACTTCATCTCATCTTTACTTGATTTTGCCACAAGATCAATTCATTTCATTCGTGATGACATTGACCTCGTTATTTTGATTTTTCAAAATTTAACCTGCTTATATTTACAAATATTTTTCAAATTGTCAAGCACAAGTTAATGTGGGTTTGGGTATAACTCACGTTCAACTCTTTCTTCTATGTTTGGATTCAAATTTGGCTAATAATTCTCGTAGCTGCTCTAAAAAATCACGATCATTGATAATACGAAAAACAATTGCTGGAGAAATACCCGACAACATATACAACATATTAATCGTAATTGTGTTAATAATCTTTTTACGGCTAAAAAAATCGTTCATATTTTCTTAATTGATTCTTAATTTGTTAAAAAAATACCCAAAAATTAACTTAATTAGATCTAAAATTAGACAACTACTCTGTCATATCTTGCGTTTTGTAAGACACTCAAAGCCGCACCAAGTGGGGTAAAGTTTTCAATTTTTCCAGATAAAATACTGGTTAAAATACTTGGTGAAAAACCAGAAACCAAGGCAATATTTGAGTCAAAAGATTTGGCTGGAACATTGCCTGGTCGGCCGTTGAGATTCCAGAAGACAATTTTTGGTAGGCTGTATCCACTATGGTTATATTTACGACGAATTTCGTCCAGGTTAGTTTGATTTTTTGTGGCCGCATCAAATTCCATATCCGAAAAAATTAGCAGCATGCTTGGCATATCTCCCACGGGGATTTTTTCAGCCAGAGCCTTGTTCAATAAGACTTTAAAAACCTTGTTTGAGAATTTGAGTTTTTGGATTTGCAAATTCACAGTGTAAATGTTGGTGTGGGTTTGAGTATATCAAATAAAAAAAGTAAATTTGACTATTTGAAAAATTCATACTATACTTTTATTACTTTAAATAATATAAATATAGCCAAACCGTATTAAACCTTTACATTTTTTTAGTCATTTTGAAAAGTATAAATTTTCTATTATTCTTTTTAATTTACTGATAAATTGGGTAATTTAACATTTCGCTGATTTTTACTTTTTCGT
>JBIIDY010000128.1:0-4403 GCA_044238065.1 Limisphaerales bacterium
CATAAATGGCACGAATTGAAGCAAAGGCTGAGAAGTTTTTACGATTATTCTGTTGATTTTATAGAGAATTTATGTATCCAAATTAACTGTATGAGTGTAAAGGTTTAATAGGGATTGGCTATATTATCCAAAAAGTGCCAAAATTCATACATACTAGGCAAAATATGAGCAACATTTATAATTGCAGCTTTATCACTAGGAAACTCAACCAAAAACTCGTCAAAAAAAACCTTTAACTTGTCTATTTTCCAATAATTTTTCCACCTTTTGCAAAACCTTACACAAATCAAGCAAATCAGTTCTGTTTTTCATTTCCAACCATTTTAATTCCGAAACTTCGTTTAGACCCAGTTTGATATTTTCTATATTTTTGACTACAAAGCAATAACGAAAATCATGATGATAATGAGCTTCTTCGCTTTTTTTTGGATTGGCTGGTATGTAGTGCGTGCCTATATCAAGCGGTAAATTAGGATTTTGAAAGTCAAAAGGCAAATATTCCAAATCTCTAAGCCCCGTTTCTTCCATAACTTCTCGTTTTGCTGCGTCAAATGGCAATTCTAAAGAGTCAACATGTCCACCGGGTTGTAGGAATTTGTTCAAAATTTTATGTTTTATCAAAAGAATTTTCTTATAATCTGGAGACAGGATAATGCCGCTGGCTGTGATGTGTCCGACAAAATTTTTGCGACTATAAATATCATTTTCAACATTCAATTGTTCGCTCAAAAGACCCAAATCTTCAATTTCATCTTCAAAAGCAACTTTATAACTGGCTAAAATTTGGTTTAGGGTTTGGTTTAGATCAAAATTTGACATACATACTGAAAAAGTGGTTTATAGTTGATTTGTAGATTATTATAAATAATAAAATTACCAAAAATGTTGTGAATTGAATGGTATCGAGGCTTAGTAAAAATTCTTAAAATATTTATAAATCTTGTCAATCATCGCCGAAAAGTTGTAAAAGAAATAGCTAAAGTGAATTTTTGGAATCAAATTTGACAAAAAGTAGAGGGCAAACCAAAATTGGTTGGTATTTTTAGCCTTTACAACTTATGCTCTCCCGAATTGAAATCTCCAACTTTAAAGCCATCAAGGAAACTCCGCTTGTTTTGGATGGTCTTGCCCCTGTCAACTACCTCGTCGGTCCGAATGGATGTGGGAAGAGTAGTGTGCTGGAAATATTGGATGCCATGTCACATTGTAAAGCAAGTAATGATTATAATAATATATTAGTAAATCAAGATATTTTTATGGAAGGCTTTAATATAAAAAATTACAGCTTTAAACAAAATACAAAAATACATATTTCTTCAAAAGAATGGAGAGATGGTGATAAAATTTATAATTTTTCTTTAAAAAGTTATTTCGCAGGTCATGCAAGCTTAATTTATGAAACTGATGGTTCTGAATATGAAAAATTTGCATGTTATTGGTGTAATGATTTTTATAATACTGGAACAATTTATAACGATATAGTATTTAAAAACCCCATCTTTGAAACTTTTAACGAATCAATTTCAAACGATTATAAAACTCATAGAGTAAATCTGTCTTTATTCGATAAAATAATTAAAAATAATAATTTATACATAAACAGAAGTCAGACAATTCCAAACGAAGGTTTTAATATCATCAAGAAAATTCTTAAAGAGTTAAAAATTGACATAGATTTTTCAACAGAAAAAATGGTTGATGATATGGGCAATTATATTAACTATTATGATGTAGCATCTGGTAAAATACAAATTTATAATATATTACTATCCTTAATGTATTTAAAATCAAGTTTTTCTACAATACCGAGAAGTTTGTTTCCAGAAGAAACTGGTTATTTTCCAAGATTTTCTGAATATTTATTTTTAATTGAAGAGCCAGAAAAGAACTTGCATCCTAGTTTTCAAAAATTACTTCCTATTATATTTAATAAACTTCTGAATTATTTTCCACTAGCCCAGTTTATAATTTCTACTCACAGTCCATTTATCATCAGTGCGGCAGGGGAAATAGGCGATCAAAATGTCTATTTAATCAAAGAAGGCCAGTGTCTTAATCCACAAGGTTCAAAAAAAGGTGGAGCAAAAAGACTGGCAATGGAAATGCTTGGAGCTGGAGTAGATGATATTTTACCGAAAACTGTTGTCATTTGTGAAGGTTCTACCAAAAAAGAAACAAAAGTAAAAGAAAAAGATGCTAAAGTTTTAAATGCTATTTTTGGCAATAATTTAGATGCTGTTTTTTATTCTAATGACGGCTGTGATGAGGTTTTACAATCTGCTTGTGCAGTGAATTTGAGAGCAACTTTGAACCCCAGTATTCCAATTAATACAAAAATAGTAGCCCTTAACGATTTTGATACTAAAGAACAAAATGAAGTCAGAGAATTAAGAAGAAAAAAACTAAAAGGTTTTGGTGTAATTTTTAAGGTTTTGGGAGATGAAAATTCTATTTACAAAGAATTAGAGGATTTTCTTTTTACTGATAAAGTTTTGGATTTGTGTGATGAAAAATATGAAGTTAAATTAAACAGAGAAAGCAATGAAGGACACAGAACAGTTTTCAGTCAAAAAAACAAGATTGTTATTAAGCAAATGTTAAAAAGTGAAGAAAATGATTGTAAAATTTTAATTGAGACTTTTCAAATTGAAATACTAGCCAAACTTATCACTCCAGAAACTCAAGTTTATCAAGAACTCCACAAACTAATCTTCACTTAAAATGCTCTCCAAAATTTCTATTGCCAACTTTAAAGCCATTAAGGAAACTCCGCTCGTTTTGGATGACCTCGCCAGTGTCAACTACCTCATCGGCCCGAATGGTAGTGGGAAGAGTAGTGTTCTGGAGGCACTTTATGAAACAGCCCAAAATTTTGATAAACTTTCTTCGTATTTTTCGGGATATTTTTGTAAACCGTGCTTGGATTTTGAAATGATTTTACAAGAAAAACAAACAGATTACAAAATAAATATCAAAAGCTGTGCCGTTGTCTCAAAAAATGAGGAGTTTTTTATTAGTAGTTATTTTGAAAATGTAGTTTTGATTGATAGGTTTGACGATTTTGAGCAGAATGTGCTGGACATTGACGAACCAAAATTCAACCTTGTAAAAAGAAAAACTCTGGAAATTCTAACAAACTTTGACATTGAAGACGAGCTGGATTTTGGAAACTTTGAAAGGCAAAACGGTAATTTGATGATTAAAGTAAAAAGTAGTGAGAAATTTTATTTTTACAAAGAGATTGCCAGCGGGAAAAAGCTGATGATTAGTTTGATTTTTAGTTTGGCAAAAATTAGCGTAGAAATCAACTCAACTCAAGCGATAACCAAAACTCGCAAAAAGTACACGATTTTGATTGACGAACCCGAAAAAAACCTTCACCCAAAATACCAAAAGATATTGCCCAAAATTTTGACCAAGTTTTTTGATTGGAAAGTTCAGTTTATTATTGCCACTCACAGTCCGTTCATTATTAGCAGTGCGGCGGAGTTTGAGGATTCCCAAAAAGTTTATTTATTGGAAAAAGGCCAGACCAAAGATGCGGAAAGTGGCGAGCTAAATACGGAAAAAAGTCAACTTGGCTACACTGGTGGCGAGTGTCTATTGGCGGTCAACGAAATGCTGGGCTTGGAAGTGTCAGATTATTCGCCCCACATTATTATTTTTTGCGAGCGGAGTCTGAAAATTTTACTCAAACAGATTTTCCAGAACCACAAAACCAAATTTGAGGTAATTTTGACGGATCAAACTGGCGAAGATAATAATATTTCTAGGAAAGTGGAAATTTGGGATATTGTCCAAAAAGCTGATAAAAGTAACATTCTGGGCTATAAAATCTATGGAATTACCGACAAATTTAAAAGCCAAAACCAAGAGCAAAACTGGAAAAAAATTTTGGGCGACAAGTTGATTGTTTCAAACGCTGAAGAATTGGAGCTTTTGTACCCCGTGAATTTGGTTAACGACTTTTTGAGACTGAAAAATTTGCCTGCTTGGGAGCCAGCGACACAACTCAGTTTTTGCCAAGATTACAAGAATTATCTAATCAAGCAAAATGTTGGCATTACCAAAGACAATTTTGGCAGGGTTATCAAAAACGGTCTGGCAGAATTTATTGGAGGACGAGTGGATAAAAATTTTGTCAAAACCATTTCCAGCGATTTATTTGACATTTTGTTTTGATTCTGGAAACTTATTTTTGTGTTAAATTTCCCCCTGTTAAGGGCAGCTTGAAAAATGATGATACTAAAAATTCCCCTTTTTAAAGGGGTCAGCACGAAGTGATGGGGGATTTTCGTAATATAGCCAATCCCTATTAAACCTTTACAAAAAGTAAAATATTTTCTACAGTTTAAATATGTCTCGCTATAGCAACGATTTGAGGTTAAAAGTCATTACTTTTT
>JBIIDY010000129.1:0-4386 GCA_044238065.1 Limisphaerales bacterium
CAAACTGCCAAAAAGCTAGCGAAAATTCCAAATTTTGCCAAATTTTCACACTTATTTTGTGAGTATATTACCCTTAATTATAGCATATTTACAATCTTTTCACCAAGTTTCGATGGTTGAGGGTTAATAGTTTTAATTAAAATTTAATTTTCAGTCCAAATTCTGTTTTCTTTTCCTAAATTCTTTGGCCATTTCAAATATAACCATCAGAATAAAAATTAGCAAACCAACTACCCAATTACCCTTAAATAAAAAAAGAGATTGAAAAAAATCAACTTAATAAATAAAAATTTCGTCTCAGTTTTGGTCCAAGTTAAAAACAAGTGAAAAATTGATAAGAAATTCATTACTGTACCGACCAAAAATAAATTAAATCCATGCTTGTGTTGGCCATAATTATAAATAATAAGTTTATCAAATTCGCTCAAGCTAATTGGTGCAAAATCATTTTTAATTAGGATTAACTCTTTATTAATTGCCTGTAAATAGAATAGGTAGAAAACAAAAAAACTTGCCGAGAGAATAAGTTCTATTATTAAAAAATGTCTATATTTCATGTTGGAATTTAAATATAGGTTAGGTTTTTCTCATGATTTAACTTATTTTTTTCTATCACCTTATTTTTTAATTTTATTACTGTTTAAATTACTTCACCAAAACTTCATCAATTGATTCTACAATATCACCAACTTGAATTTTAATTTTACTGTTGATTGAAAGACCGAACTGCTGGCTAATGTTAATTTCGGTGGCTTTGATTTTGTTTCTTTGTAGCTCCACGATTTCCGCTCGTCCAACCTCTTTTTCATCTCTCCAAATTCGCAAAACCTTGCTAGTGGTAATTTTCCCTTCAATACATTCTCCACCTAAAACTTGTACGCTGGCTTTTTCAGATTTGAAAGTTGCCAAAATTTTGGCTTTACCAAGTGGAATGATTTTGGTTTCGTGTTTGGTGTTCGCAATTACCTGCTCTTCCAGCCACGCCAGAATCTCATAAATCACGTTACTTTGGATGACGTTTATCTTTTCTTTTTTAATTTTGGCGTCAATGCCACTGCTCCAATCGGTGTGAAAACAGAGGATCGTGGAATTAGTGGTTTTGGCAAAATCAATATCGTTTTCAAAGATCTCGCCGACACTTTTGGCCTTGATGATAATTTTGACTTTTTCTTGAGGAATTTTAAAAATACTTTCTTCCAATGCCTCCAAAGATCCGCTCACATCAGCTTTGAGGATAATGTTAATCTCGCCATCCACTCCACTAATTTGTTGATTTGGAATGGATTTTTTGGTACTATTTCTCTTAGTAATTTGTAAATTCACGGCGTTATGAGCAGTTTTTTGGTTAGGATAAACTACAATCGGCTCTCCAATATCACAAACTGTCGGCAGTCCCACTAGCAAAACTGGCTCGCTAAGCCCAGCTTCCATTAGAACATCGTTATTGCTATTTTGTAATTTCTTGATTTTGCCAATACTTTCCCCACAAACAATCAGATCTCCAACTTTTAATTTTTCCTTGATAACCAG
This sequence comes from Limisphaerales bacterium, assembly GCA_044238065.1. GTDB lineage: Bacteria > Patescibacteriota > JACMRA01 > JACMRA01 > JACMRA01 > JBIIDY01. The sequence continues at coordinate 1,531 of JBIIDY010000129.1, forward strand.
AGCTGTCGCCACCACTCCAAGCTGCGTATCCAAATGACTTTCAATTACCACAGCTTGCCCTTTACAGTCAATTTCACCTTTGAGTTCCATCACTTCGGCTTGGTTGAGAATTTGTTCCAAAAGTTTGTCAATGTTGATTTTATTTCTCGCACTAATTGGGATAAATGGCACATCACCGCCCCAAGATTCTGGCACAAGACCGTATTTGGCAATTTCTTGGGTAGTTCTTTCTATGTCACTTTGGGGTAAATCAATTTTGTTCAAAGCAACAATAACCGGAGTTTTGGCCATTTTAATACGCTCAATAACCTCTACAGTCTGGGGTTTAGGGCCTTCTACTGCCGAAACTACCAAAATGACAATATCAGCTAATTGACTACCTCTAGCTCTCATTGCCACAAAAGCCTCGTGTCCAGGCGTGTCCACAAAAGTTAATTTATAGCCAATTTTACCTTTAATTAGTTTCAAACCATTGGGTTCACTTTCAGATTTAGATTTTTTTGATTTTTTATCTTTTCCAAGGTTTTCTTCTTGCTTTTTGACTTCACTTTCAGGCAAATACTCCATAGAATAACTGCTAATATGTTGCGTAATCGCTCCAGCTTCGGTTGCAACAACGTTACTTTGGCGAATCGTGTCCAAAAGGGTGGTTTTACCATGATCTACATGTCCCATAATGGTAATTACCGGCGGTCTTAAAGTATAGTTTTTATCATTATCGTCATATTCAATGGTTTTCATCATCTTGGTGTCTGCTGACTTGCCTTCAAAAAGTCCATCCGTTTCCTGAAAAACCGCTACATTCAGCTCGCCAGCAATCAAAGAGGCTGTGTCAAAATCAATTTTTTCGTTAATTGTAGCTATAACTCCGTTAAGAATTAACGTTTTAATAACGATGGAGATATTTTTGTCAATACTTTCGGCAAATTCGCTGACAGTAATGGTCGGGGGAAGGTAGATTTTGTCATCATTTTTTAGTTTATTGATTTTTTCAGGTCTCAAAACCTTGGTCACTTCCAAAGCTGCTTGGTAGTTTATTCTGGTATTCCGCCCATAAAATCCGTGAATCTGGTTCTTTTGCCCAGTCTCGCGAAGCTCGGTAATACTAACGCCCAAAATTTTAGCTAAAGTTGAAATATTCATTTTCCAAAAAAAGCAAAGTTTTCAAAATTTGTCAAGTCAACCTTGTAAATCAACAAACAGAAAATAAATTCACTTGAAAAAACTTGAAATTATGGGTGAAATTAACTTAATTGAATATTTATCCTGACTCATTTAAATTAGGGAATAATCTTTTCTAACACTTAATAAATGGCTTAAATCTACTTTTCTAAGTCTTTTATCAACTTCCGTTTTGAAATTAGAGTTTTTTACAAATTTTGGAGCATTACTAATAATATTTGAATCTTGTTTAATGGCTTCTCTCCAAAGATCTAAAAATATATTTTCAGTACAAACTTTTACAAAATCTCGCAATTTATTTTCCAGTATGTCTTGTAAATACAAATTTCTATTATCTTTTTCCAATTGATCTAGTCGGTTTTTAAGAATGTAAAGTAAATAATATCTTGAATGCTTTAATACTGTTTCAATTCCTTTATTCGCTTGTTTCTTCTCGTTACCACTTAATAGTTCATTTGCCACTCTTTGAGAATATTATCTTTATCCATTCTAATGTAAATATTACTTATTAAGTAATACTCTTTAAGCTCTTTTTCAGTAATATTTTCCTCTGATTTTATTGAAAGCACTTCTTCGCTAAATAATTTATCAAAAATATCCTTTCCTTTTCCTTCTGGCTTAAAAATTGCCGCTTGCCCCATTTTAGAAATTTCTGGACTCCCATTGTAAGCAACCCAAGCCAAAATAAATTCTGTTAATTTTACTTTATTACTAACGACTAAGTTTTGATAATTATCTGGTAATTTAGCACCTGCTTTATAAATTAAATCAATATAACCCACACCTTTTTCCAAAAAATAATTTCTTAAAACTTTCCAAAAAGACCTGTTAGAGTAGAATTGCCAACCATCAATTTTGTTTTGACTGTTATTGTATCGCACAATATTATCTAAAACATCATTATTTTCGCTTAATTCCAAAATTTTAGCCAGTACAGATACAGATTTTATTTGCTCTTTTAATGCTTTTTTTAGTGAATGGATTGTTTGAGCTCCGTTGACAACTTGAGCGTGTTTAAGAATTATAGAACCACCCATTTCTTTTACCTCCTTGCAAGTTATTGTAATACCGTTATTAAAAAACCAAAACATTTCTGGCTGTGTATTTGCTGTATCAGTTATGCTTTTATTTATTTTACTATTCCCAAGCCCAAATCTAATATTTTCGTGAAAGTATTCCGGCTTTGAAAGTTTAATTAAATCTTCACCTTTGATATTCATTATGTAGGCCTTACAATTTCCGTCTGAAGTTTCATAATTAAATTTATGATACCCACCATTTTGTCTCATAAAACTAGCCATTACAGGTTTAACTTCATTGTTTATCAACCTTACAATTTCAGCTTCACTATAAACAGTCATATCGGTAATTATTTCAACTTCTCTTATCATTTCATTTAATTCATATTCATAACTTTTCATTTTATACTCATCACAGTTTGTAACATAAACAAAACTAATTTTATCAGAATTTATAAGGTGATATAGCCAATCCCTATTAAACCTTTACAAAAAGTAAAATATTTTCTACAGTTTAAATATGTCTCGCTACAGCAACGATTTGAGGTTAAAAGTCATTACTTTTTTCAAACAAAACAACTCAAATAAAACACCAATTTCTTCAAAATTAAACATCTGTAAAATTTTTGGAATTTCCAGACCTACTTTAGATTTT
>JBIIDY010000130.1:0-4378 GCA_044238065.1 Limisphaerales bacterium
GCAAAACTAAGTGCTATTCCAAGTCTTTAGAAATGTTGAAAATTTCTCTAAATTTGCTGATAAATTTTAAGTTGAATAGAAATTTAATTATTTAGGTAGCAATGCCGAATAATATACCTCCTTGTCAGTTTTCAAATCTATAACACTAAGATAACTATTAGCAACACAGCCTATAAATTTATAAGTTTTTTCCAAAGCAATTTTGTCTGAACTGGGTGAAAGATAAACTTTCATATCATACAAAGGAAAACCATTTGGTTCTAATAAAAAACTAGCATTTCCGTCAGGGTCAACTTTAATAATACCAAAATGAGTGCCAGCGTTACCATAACAAACAGAGCCAAAATTTACTTTGATATAATTTTTATTAAGTACTTTGGAATAAATAATTTCTTTTCTGAATAAAGGTTCAATAGTATTTTTAGCCAAACAATCTTTCATAAACAAACCGCTATTAGGGTCTTGTGTTATATTATCTAATGTAGCTTTTTTTATAGAATTATCAGAAAAATAAGTCAGTTTAAAATTTGTTGATGTAGTATTTTGACTAGAAATGGAAATAAGTGATTCTGAATTTTCCGAAGAATTTGTACTTTGAAAGCTAGAATTTTGAGAGGAACTTGAACTATAATTTATTGAATTTGAACTTACGGAAATTGACTTGTTAGCTAGACTTTGTCCAGATTTGTTTTGAGAAATGACAAAGAAAGTGCCACCAAGAATTAGAGAGGTAATTAATAAAATTATAATTACAATGTAGTTTTTGGAAAGCTTGGGCATAAATCAAAAAAAGTTAGTAAAAAATTGGTCGGTCTAATTTTTCTAGTAATTTTACTTATCTCTTGATTTTTTAATGATTTCGCTCGCTACAATTTTGCCACTGATCAAAGCAGGAGGAAGTCCTGGGCCTGGGACCGTAAGTTGACCTGTAAAATACAAATTTGGCAGTTTTGACTTGATACTTGGTTTGAAAATCGCCGTCTGACCCAGTGTGTTCGCCAGTCCATATGCATTACCTTTATAAGAAAAATACTCATTTTCAAAATCAGTTTTACAAAAAAGCCTCTTAACGATAATGGAATTTGTCAAGCCTGTTTTAAGATTTTTTTCCATTCTTTGGATCATTTTTTGAAAGTATTTTTCCCGCATTTCTGGTAAATCTACTAAATCTGGAGCCAGTGGCATCAACAAAAAAACATTTTCACAGCCCATAGGTGCAACGCTAGAATCAGTTTTACTGGGACAACAAGCATAAAAAAGTGGTTCTGTCGGCCATTTTATAGTCTCATAAATTTCTTGAGCGTGGAGTTCAAAATCGGTATCAAAAAATAAATTATGGTGTTCCAAACCTTCAATAATTCGGTCAAAACCTAAATAAGCTACCAGACAAGTTGGCGACAAAACCCGATTATTCCAGTATTTTTCGTCGTATCTGCGAAATTTTTTGTCCAACAATTTTTGCTCTATATGATGATAATCACCACTTGCGACCACAAAATCAGCCTCTAAAAAACCTGTTTCAAAATCGTCTGGGCTTGGTTGAATTTCCATAAAGACAAAATAACCGAAAAATAAAATATACACATTACCAAACCCACAAAACCAAAATTGTCAAGCTTTAAAGCTCATTTGACCCAGTTTTAGCTTATTTTTTCAATCAAGGGAATTATGAAAAAAGCTGATTGTGATTTTAAAACATAAAAACTTAAAAACTAAATATGTTGAACAATAGATACTTTGCGATGGACAATTTTTAACACAAAAATCCCCCAAGTCTTGAGTCTTAGCCCAGTCGCTTCTCCCCAGACAAGTTACTTTGCAAACAAGTCCTTCAAAAAGGGGTTTTTAGCTACATTTTGATTTAAAATTTATTGGGCTGAAAAATGAATTTCTAGATATTTTGTGGTGATAAAATTACAAAAAACCAGTTTAAATTTTTAGTCCAAGCGGGTTTCTTCAATGGCGTAGATTGTGCCGTTTTTAAGGCTAATTTTACTTTCTATTTTTTTGAGAACGCCCAGTTCAGCATTCGCTCCCAAGCCACCAAAAATTTCTTGTAGTGGATTAGGCAAGTTTTCCATCTCCCAGATGTTATAATTTTGCCCAAGTTGGCTATTTCCAGCGGCTTTATTATAGGCAATTTCAACCCCTCCCAACTCATCAATTAGCCCAAAAGACTTGGCAACCGAGTTATCATAAACAAAACCGTTAGCAAATTCTTTGACCTTTCCAGTTTGTAGATTGCGACCTTTAGCTACAATTTCCACAAAAGACTCGTACTTTTCATCAACCTGTTTTTGGATGAAATTAACCTCTTCAGGCAGCGGCTCACGCAAGGGATTACCATAATCTTTATTACTTCCCGACTTGATAATCAGCTCTTTGTAGCCGATATTACTCGCCAATTTTTCAAAGTTTGGGATAGAAGTTCGCACACCAATACTGCCAGTTTCACCGTATTGAGAAGCTACAACATAGTTTGGGTTTTTGTAAGCTGCCCACAGACCGCCACTAGCTACCGTTTGATCAAAATAAAAAATAGCCTGTTGTTGTCCTTTAGCACGAACCAGATCGCCAATTAAATCACCAATAATTTCGGAAGCAAAAACCTCACCACCGGGCGTATTTAACCTAAAAACCACATTTTTAATTTGATTATTTTGTTTGATAAGGTCAAAATCGCGACTTACCAAATCAGTCCAAATACCATCTTTTCCAGCGTCGCCTTTACCACCAGTTGAAATGGCACCACTCAAATTATAAACCAAAATTCCATCGTTGCCAGAAGGTTTTCCTACTTTTTTGGCAATTTTCAAATTTTCACTTTTGGCCGTTTGGCTGGGACTTTCCAGAGATTTTTCTATTTTACTAGAAAGGCTTACGAGTCCAACTAGAGATATTAAAAGTATCAAAATTATCAAAGAGTTAATCAAAAAACCGGGAAGCCCAAAGAAAAAATATGTCCACAAAAACCCGTTCAAACCTTTGAGTTGAATTGATTGTGAACTTGACTGTGAATTAGATTGAGAATTAAAGCTTGAAGTGTCAATTTTAGTTTGTAAGCTTTCTATTTTTTGGTTAATTTGGGAAAGTTGGCTGGCAACTTCTTGGTTTGAATTAGCTGGTCTTTGACTGTTAAAATTGTCGCTGGTGTTATTTTCCATAATAAAGAGTGTTAAGTAAAAAATTTAAATTGTGTAAAAAAATACTGGTTAATACTGGTTAAAAATTATCATAAAGCTAATTACCAAGTTATTTCTTTTGGATTATTTTAATAAATCGGCACAAATAGAAAAAAATCAGGATATAAATTTTTGTCAAGAAAAGTCCAGATTTCAATTTTCCAGAAATAAGACAGCTTTGACAATTTAGTAAAATTCTTTTATAGCTTTTTTAGCTTTTTAAAAACCAGAAACAGAGTTTTTACGAAATAAGTATAAAAATAAGATCTACTACGAGAAATGGTAATTTCAAATTGTTTTAATAATTATCGTCAATTATAACTTAATCATTCATCATTTTTAGTCTAAATAAGAAATTTGTTATGAAAATATCCACCATTTTTCAAATACCACTTTTTCGTTTTTTTAGCCATCTTTTGATTTGGGTTTTTGTAATGGTCAATTGCTTTTTACATATTCAAAACTTTATTTTGCAAAAAAAGAATTTTCAGTCCGATCAGGTTTTGGAGCAGACTTTACAAGAAAATCAATCTTTTCTGGACAAGGATGACTATTATAATAGCGAGCTTTATCGGATCAAAAGCTACAAAGAAGAAGGTTTGCAACTAACTGGCGAAATGGTGATCAACCCCATGGTTAAAGAAGAGCTTTTTGAAGGTGAAAATGGGCAATTTGTGCCAGATCTAATCACCAAAGAAATTAGCAATCTTGAACGGTGGCAACTGTGTTTTTTGGGTGGAATGGTTTTGCCAAAAAATGAAAAAATTCAACAAATTCAACTCAACTCGGCTTGTAAAATTCGCTAGTTTAGGTTTGTAGCTTCGTAGTTATACCCAAAACCAAACCCACTTGTAGTAGTTAATTCGTAGTTTTCACGCCATTTCAGGCTTGTTTGTCATTGCGAATGAGTGTATGGGTGCGGGAACAAAGAGACCAAGCACAGGAGTAAAGCGACTAGGTGAACACAGTGAACAGAACGTAGTGAACAGAGGCTAACGAAGCAATCTTCCCCCGTCATTGCGAGCGAGCGAAGCAATCTTTGAAATCCATACTTAACTTTTACTAGATTTTATAGCCAATCCCTATTAAACCTTTACAAAAAGTAAAATATTTTCTACAGTTTAAATATGTCTCGCTATAGCAACGATTTGAGGTTAAAAGTCATTACTTTTTTCAAACAAAATAGCTCAAATAAA
>JBIIDY010000131.1:0-4364 GCA_044238065.1 Limisphaerales bacterium
GTAGGTGATGATGAGTTTTTTATAGACTTATTGTTTTACAATTATATTCTCAAAAGATTTGTCGTGATAGAGCTCAAAATTACAGACTTTAAACCTGAATATATTGGGCAGATTGGATTTTATATGACGGCAGTGGACAAACAAATCAAAACTGAAACGGACAAAGAAACTATAGGTCTTATTATCTGCAAATCCAAAAATAAAACCGTGGTAGAATATGCTCTGGCAAATAGTGATAGACCTACAGGAGTGGCAGAATACAAACTTACACAGCTTCCAGCAGAAATTGCCGAAGTCTTGCCTGATGAAGAAGCGATGCTCAATTTTAATTTCTAAACCCCAAACCACATGACTACAAATACAATCTCAATCACCGTCAAAAAATCCAAACTAGCCGAAAATGGCGACTACAACCTAACCGCCGATCGCTATCGTGAGACGGTGGATTATAGCAATACCAAGTGGCCAATGGTGGAGTTGGGGGAATTAGAGAAACAAGAAAAAATAAAATTTTTAAGAGGACAGGGAATTTCTAAAAAAGATATTATAGAAAATGGGAAAAATAAATGTATTCATTATGGTGAGATTTATACACTTTACCAACCAATAATCAAAAATGTAATTAGTAAAACTGATTTTGAAGGTAATATTTTATCTAAAAAAGGAGATGTTTTAATTCCGTCAACTACAACTGCCGATGCTATGGGTATTGCTGTCGCTAGATCATTAAATGAAAATGATGTTATTTTAGGCGGAGATATAAATATTATTAGAACAGAAAACAAATATATTTTATCTGATTATTTAGCTTTATTGATAAGCACTCCACCATTAAAAAATGAACTTGCAACTTATGCAAAAGGTGTGAATATTTTACATATTTCTAATTCTGATATTAGAAACTTAAAAATCCCTCTCCCACCCCTTTCCATTCAAGAGCAAATTGTAACAGAAATTGAGCAATATCAAAAAGTCATCGACGGAGCAAAGCAAGTAGTAGCAAACTGGAAGCCAAGTTTTCGCATTGACCCAAGCTGGGAAATGGTGGAGTTGGGGGAGGTTTGTGAAATATTAGATAATCTAAGAAAACCAATTACAAAATCAGACAGAACTTCTGGAGAATATCCTTATTATGGAGCTACTGGAATTTTAGATTATGTTCAAGATTATATTTTTGATGAAAAACTGGTTTTAATTGGAGAAGATGGGGCAAAATGGGACAAAGGTGATAAAACAGCCTTTATTGCTACTGGTAAATGTTGGGTCAATAATCATGCCCATGTTTTAAGACCTGATAGAACAAAATTACTTGATGAATTATTAGTTGAATTAATAAACTCAATGAATTTATCAAAATATATTACAGGAATTACTGTTCCAAAATTAAATCAAGGTGCTTTAAGGTCAATCAAAATCCCCCTCCCACCTCTCGCCGTCCAAGAGCAAATCGTGGCGGAGATTGAGGCAGAGCAGAAAGCTATTGAAGAATGTAAAAAATTGATAGCCAAAATGCAGAAGAAAGTTGAGACGAAGATTGGCGAGGTTTGGGGGGAGGAGATGAAATAGAAACAAACTTTGCAGATCAATACTATTTTTCTGAATACGAATTGAAATTATTGGCAGAAAATCAAGATGATATTGTTTCCAAGTTTATCCTTTATGAGATCTAAAAAAAAAGATAATCAAAAACTTGCCCAACTTCGTGATTTTCTCTTGCCGATGTTGATGAACGGACAGGTGGTGGTGGAGTAGACTTGACAAATGTAAAAACCCCAGTGAATTAAAAGTGGGGAAGAGAGTGTTGGAGTTGACAAATTAAGCTATTTTCTACAAGGTCTGAAGTAGACAAACTATGTCTAAAAACATTACAGAAGTGAAATAAAAAACCATTTAGCCTAAAACTTTATCAGCCATTTCCTATGTCCATCTCAAAAAATTCAAACAACTTACAACTTGATGTTGGACCAAAGGATATAGCCGAAAATCAAGTTAGTGTGAGGACACAAAATGGCGAGGAGAAGGTTAGGCTTGGAAGGGTTAAAGAGTTTTTTAAAAAGTTTAAAATAAAATTATGAAAGCAAACGAAACAAAAGTAGAAGACTTTTTATCTTCAAATAAGACACAATTTGTAATTCCCGTTTACCAAAGAAATTATGATTGGTCGACAAGTCAATGCAAACAACTTTTAGATGACATTTTGGAGGTAGGAACAAGTAGCAAAATGAATGCACATTTTATTGGTAGTGTAGTTTATGTTCACGATGATGTTTATACTTCCTCACGAATCAAAGAGCTAACTGTAATTGATGGACAGCAAAGGTTGACTACATTGACTTTAATTTATTTGGCTCTTTATCGTTTGGCAATTGAACTTGGAGACAAAGGACTTGAAGCCGAAATTTCTGAAACCTATCTAACAAACAAATTTGCACCCGAAGAAGAAAAATTAAAACTTCGACCAACTGAAAACAATGACAAAGCCATAAAATACCTTTTGAGAAGCGACGAAGACGAAGAATTTAGTAACTTTTCAAAAGTCATAGACAATTTCAATTACTTTAAAAGCCGTATAACTGAAGAAAATTTAGAGTTCGTATTGAAAGGACTTGCAAAACTGATGTTTGTTGAAATCTCTCTTGATCGAGAAAAAGACGACCCACAAAGAATTTTTGAGAGTTTAAACTCAACAGGTCTTGAATTATCACAAGCGGACTTGATTAGAAATTATATTTTAATGGGTCTTAATCGCAGAGATCAAAACAAAATTTACAACAACTATTGGGAAATCATTGAAAAACTTGCCAAAGATGAAATCTTGAACACAAGCAAAGTTTCTGATTTTATAAGAGATTATTTGACCTTAGTAAACAACAAAATTCCTAACAAAAACAAAGTTTATTTTGAATTTAAAACAAAGTTTCCAACATCAGATTTGCACGAATTAGAAGCTAATCTTTCACCAATAAAATCGCTTGTTAAGTTTTACAATAAACTTCTCAATCCTAAGAACGAGACGGACAAAGATATAAGATTACAACTTGAATATATAAACAGACTCGAAATAAATGTGGTTTATCCGTTTTTAATGAAAGTCTATGAAGATTATTCAGAAAACATAATTGACAAAGCGACATTTATAAAAGTTTTAGATTTCATACAATCCTTTGCTTGGAGAAGATTTATTGTTGGTTTGCCAACAAACGCACTGAACAAAATATTTATGACACTTTATGAAAAAGTGGATAAAAACGATTATTTGCTGTCCTTGCAAAAATGGCTACTAAAAAGACAGGGTTCACAGCGATTTCCAAAAAACAAGGAAGTTATTGAAAGCCTTAAACTAAAAGATGTTTACAACATAAAATCCAAAAACAGAACTTACTTACTTGAACGACTTGAGAATTTTGAAAATAACGAACCAGTTATAATTGAAGGCAACACAGACATTACCATAGAACATATTTTCCCTCAAAATCCCGACCCAAAATGGAAAGTCGATTTAGGAGCAGATGAATATAACTTAATCAAAGAAACCTATTTAAATACAATTGGAAATCTAACTTTATCAGGTAATAATGGAAAACTTGGTAACAAGCCATTTTTGTTTAAAAGGGATTTAGAAAATGTAGGTTACAAGGACAGTCGTTTATGGCTAAACAAATATTTATCAATTGTCGAAAAGTGGGATAAAGCAGAAATTGAAAGACGTTTTGACCTTCTTGCTGAACGATTTTTGAAAATTTGGCAAATTCCTGATATTGAATTAGAAGAAAGATACGAAAATAACGAAGTAAATATCTTTGAAGCAGAAGACCCAAAATTTAAGAAATTGGAATATGTGATTTTCTTCGACCAAAAAATAGAAGTTAATCAAGTTGCAAAATTATATGTCGAAGTTTTTAAGCAACTTTTTGACTTGCAGCCAGAAACATTTTTCACAACTGACTTGGCAGAAAAAATAACCTTAACAAAGAATCCAAAAGAAGGAAATCCGAGGCAAGCAATTCCAATAAACGACACATATTTCATTGAAGGGAACATTGATAATATTGGAAAATTTGAGAAGATAAAGCATGCCCTTGAAATCTTTAATTTTGAAGATGAACTTTTAATAAAATACACCGATGAAGATTAAAGCCAAAATCCCACTAGCCCTAATCGTCGGTACAAAAAACATTGAAGCAGGTAAAGTCAGTGTTAGGACACAAGAAGGAGAGGATAAGGTGAAGTTGGATAGTTTAGAAAGTTTTTTAAAACAATTAAATTAAAAAATCATGTCAAATACATTAAAATCTTTTTTTACTTCCCGTCTTTCAAATTCCGTTTTAAGTTTATTTGAATTTAGAAAATTTGGAATTTTAAGT
>JBIIDY010000018.1:0-15196 GCA_044238065.1 Limisphaerales bacterium
TACGAAAGGTTATTTAGATCAACTAAATCGTTAATTATTTTAGGTTTCATAAGACTTTTATGCCGAAGATTAACAGGTGGTTGTAGCCTAAAATGGGTTAAGCGAGAGATTTAGGACAGGTTCTTAGCCTCTAGTTTGCTTTTTTCCTAATTCAAGTTTTAAAGTTGATACTATTGCTTGTGGCGGCAATCTAGATGGTGTTTCAGATTTTTTACGAAATACTACAACATCCACTCAAAATTATACCGCTTCATCTTCAAGCTCACCATCTTTAAATCAAGGTTATGATGAGGATGTGACAACTGAAACTGTACCTTGCGGACATAAAGCAGACTTTTCCAAAATAAAAGTTATGTACAAAGGGGCAATCAATAAAACTTATAATTTCACAACTAAAACATGGGAAGATAGTAATTTAGGTGGTGAGGTTTATACCAAAAGCCAAACATTGCGAGAGGGTGTGTGCAATGAGGTAACTGCTCAAAATATATTTAATTTATGTGAAGCACTTTATTATGAAAGAAAAAAATCAGCTAACAAAAAAATATATGTAACTACTGGTCAGTTTTCATTTTCAACTGATAGATTTTCAGCAAATCAGATAAATAATGCTTTAAATTCTAACCACCCTAATACTATCATACATCGTGCCAGAGTCGAAGACATGTATCTCAACCATTCATTAGTTTATCATTATAGGGGTGGTGACTATAATTATTCAAAAGATGTAAATGGCCCAAAATCTCTAGTCTATGATTATTTAATGTTCAGTTATTGCTCAGCTACTACTTGTGAACCTTGGGCATTCTTCGATAAGTCAAACTATTTCAAACCCTTAAAATACGAAAATAATAAAAATAAAGTTTGGAACTTTTACCCACAAAATAAAGATTGTCTAAGTATAATACTAAAAGATAACGGAAACAGGGCTTGTTCAAGAATACCTGCTTAATGGCTAGTTATACTTAATTTTTCGCCACCATTGTCATAAAAACTAATTTTTTGAAATTAGCAAAGTCAATAGATAGAAACTTGGTAAATATTCTATTTATTTTTGACTAAAAAAGTTGAAAGTGGAAAGGTATAAACCAAACTACTCTTCAAAAATTTTGCGGTGTAAGTTGGCCATTTGGTTATCGGTAACGTGGGTATAAATCTGGGTTGTGGCGATATTAGCGTGTCCCAGCATTGTTTGCACAGCCCGCAAGTCTCCCGACTTTGACAAAACTTTGGTGGCGAAAGTGTGCCTGAGCGAGTGCGGCGTAACTTTTTTTAGTCCAGCCATTTGGGATAAATTAGCAAGAATAACTTGGACTGATCTGGGGGAAAGTGCTTTCAAAGCTTTACTTTTATTTGCTTTTTGGTTGGATTTTTTGGTTGGATTTTTTGGGTTTGTCTTGAGACTTAATTCAAGGTTTGGCTTGTGGTTTTCTAAATTGTCCGAACTTTTCAAATTGTCTATAACTTCGGTTGGTATAAATAAAAAGGGGTTTTGGTCGGTTCGCAAATTCAAGTATTTTTCTAGCACGGATTTGGCTTGTCCTGTCAAAAAAACTGCCCGCCTTTTCCCGCCTTTTCCTTCAATAATTATCTGATTTTGCAAAAACTGACTTTTTTTAAGACTAAGTAGCTCACTCAAACGCAGCCCGGAACCAAATAAGGTTAAAATTATGGCCAAATTTCGCATTTTTATCATTTCTTGTTGCAGGTTTTTGGCTTCCATATTCTTGACAAAATCAATCAAAGTTTCCACTTCACTTTCTTCCAAAAAATCAATTTGCCTCATTCTACTTTTGGGCAATTCCAGGCGATCAGAGCTGAGAATCTCTACATTTTGGGAAGTTAGGAATTTGAAAAAACTGCGAAGAATCACAATTTGATAACTTTGAGTTTTGGGACTAAGGTTACCACCTCTTAAATTGGTAGAATTGGCGATTTCACGACGGTATTTATTGATCAGGGAAAGGCTAATTTCTTCGGTTTTGGTGATATTTTGGGTATCTAGAAATTTGGAAAAACGACCCAAAGTGTGACTATAATTGCGAATAGTTGTGGTAGAGAATTGTTTTGTGAACTGACAATAACTCAAAAAATCATCCAAAGCAAGGCTAAATAACATTCCAAAATTTTTAAAATATAAAATCAAAACAACTAAAACATAATCTTGGCGGAAAATTACAAACTGTCAATTACGAAATTATTTTAACAGGTTTTTTGGTATTTCCTTATCAACTCTTGCTAATATATTTTTGTTAATTTCAGATATTTTTGGCCAGAAATATTTTGCTTGACTATTACACTTTTTTGTGCTATTAGGTTATTAACTTTTTTAAAATTTTTATTTATATTATGGAAAATCGAATGCCAAAAATAATTGGGGGGATAAATTCACTTGGAGCTAGAAGTCTTGATTCACGCGAGGCAAAGATTAAAGAAGAAAACTGTCAAATAATAAACGATGTTCAAGCAGAGATTGGTAGTGATCGGTTTGAATTTGTATCTTTAGCTGATTTTGTGGATAAAGAATTGAAATACTTATCTAAGCAAATAGGTGATGAAGCACGATTTATAAGTTTAGAGGATGTTGAGAATTTAAGTGCTGGTGGTGAGAGATTTATGGTTAACAAGAAACCGCTAGCTGCTGGAATTATTTTAAGTGAATTGAAAGAAAGTTGTAAGATTTTTATTCTTCCAAAAGAAGTTATGGTTTTAATAGGAGAAAGTTTACTTTATTGGATAAGTACTCAAATTGAATTAAAAAACATTATAATTATGTCAAATATGCAAATAGAAGAATTGATTAGTGATTCTTATTTTAGCTCTATTTCCAGTTATGTTAAAGATCCAAATGGTAAAATTCTTAGAATAAAATAGAAAAAACTGACTTGGAAAAGTGTTATACCCAAACCTGTACCAATTTTTACAAAATAAAAAACACCCCGTCAAGCTATCGCTTACCACCCCTCAAGAGGGGAATTTTAATTTCAGTAAATTTGTCAATTTTGGAGTGGGATTGAGTATAAAACTTGGGAAATCTTGGAAAGTGAGGCTTGGAATTTATTTGGACAAAAAATATTGAAAAGTGACTAAAAAGTTGAAGTTTTGTTGAGTTTTATTTAGTTTTTGTGGCAAGTTTGTAGATGGAAAATAGTAAAAATTACACAATTCAGGACAATTCAGGCTGAAAAGTAATTTCGTGGTTTGACGCCTTAATAAAGTAAAGAATAGTTGGAAAATTGACAAAAAAATTGACAAAAAAATGGAAAGTTTATTTATTAAAATAATGCCAGCTGTTATTCGAAAACCCAAAAACCCAAAAATTCCAGAAACTCAACTGGAAAAGTCTTCACAAATTTCTCAAAAAAACCCTCAAAAAATCTCCCAAATGCCTGAAAATCAACTACCAGACAATAATTTAGATTACCAAGAAAACATAGAAAATCACCGACCAGAGCATAAATCGTTCTCTATCGGCAAACTGATTTCGTTAAGTTTGATTATTGCTAGTTTGTTTTTTTTGGTTGCGGGAGCTTGGTTTGGTTACCAGATTTCTACTAGTAATAAAAACACCAAGGAAAGTATGACTTTGATAAATTTAATTCCGCAAGTTGGTCGGTTTTTTGCGGGTGGACGGACAACCCTGAAAGGTGAAGATATTGGACGAACTAACATTTTGCTTTTGGGACTGGACGTGGAAGCTGGTTTGACCGACTCAATTATACTGGTTTCCTACTTTCACCGCGAAAAAAAAATTACCACAGTTAATATTCCCAGAGATTTTTATGTCAACATTCCAGGCCTTGTCACCGAAAAAATTAACGCCATTTATCCTTACGCCAAAAAAGAAAAACCAAATGATGCCAACTATCCAGCTGAAGTTTTGACTAATTTTATTGCCAGTGAATTTGGGATTGATGTTCATTACTGGGCAGTGACTAATTTTGCGGGAGTTCGGGAAGTCATTGACACTTTGGGCGGTGTTCCTGTCAATGTGGACAATGATTTTGTGGACTATGAATTTCCAAAAGACGATTACAGTGGTTATATGGTTCCAGCTCCAAGCTTTAAAAAAGGGGTGGAAAATATGGACGGGACAAGGGCGATGATCTATGCTAGAAGTAGGCACGGCACTGGGGTGGAAGGCTCGGATTTTGCTAGAAGTCGTCGCCAAAGTATCGTTTTGCAGGCAATTTTGGAAAAAATCAAATCACAAGGTATCTTTGGTAATTTAACCCAAATCAATAATTACTTGAACATTTTGGGCAACAATCTCCAAACCAATATGAAAACTGAAGAAATGTTGGCTTTTGCTGATATTAGTCGTGAAATAAATGTAAAAACTAGTTTTTTGCGAGCTAATTGGAATAATTCCTTGGATTTTTTGTGTGACGGACAAAACGAATTTGGAGCGTATATTTTGACATATGGACAAGAGGGAGATTGTGGTTATACGGCGGGGACTCCTAACGGTTCTAGTTCTATTTATCGTCAAAAAGCCAGATCTTTCATTCAGAATATCTTGGTCAAAACTCAAAACGAAAAAATATTTGAACTAAAAACGCTCATACTTGGTAACAATTCAGATCAAAGTCTCAAAGTCCAAAAAAGCCTCGCCGCTCTTGGCTTTAAGAATGTGGAAATTAACAATAATTACACCAAAATAAAAAAAGCTACCCTCAATAGCACGGAAGAAATTAACATTATCGGCCCTGAAAACCTCCAGCAGGTTTTGCCAACATTGACGCCAGATTTTAGCTATACTTTTTATAATCAAACTCCTGAAAAGTTTATCTTACCAAGTAATACCGCTGATGTGATCATTTGGGTGGAATAAAATTGGAAATAGTTGGGGGAAATATCAAAAATTCTAACACGACCAAACTTTAAATCCATTTTGTTTTACTATCTTTGACAAAACTTTTTGAAATCTTAACCATTTGATGAATCTGAAAATTTTCCAAAACTAAATTTCTTAAAATCATCATAAAAATAAAACGAAATTAGAAAAGAGATTAAACGAATAAATTCCAAAAAAAATACAGTTGACAACTTCTGTAAAATGTGCAAGAATTAGACCTTTATTTCAATTTACCACTTATTTTATGTTTTCAGAAAAACTTCAGTCAAAAATTCAACCAAGTCAAAAGCTAATTCAAGAACAAAATAAAGATAAAATTGAAAGCCAGTTTCCGAGAATAATTCAAAATAGCGAAACTATTTCCCAAAAATTACTCAGGTTTGCTTTGAATAGCGGAGCAAAGTTAGGTTTTGAAAAATCCAAAGAGGGAAATATGATTGCAGTTGTTTCTTTTGAAAATACAGAAAACTTAACAGAATTTTTGACTCAAACTTGTTTTTTGGGAGATTTTGTAGGACATGGTTCTAGTATTCTTTGGGGAAAATCAAAACCAAAACAGGCAAACTGTGGTGAGAAAAAAGATGGGAATTTGGTAGGAACTTATTGTGCTAAAATATGGATTATGGTGATGTTTAGAGCTTTGGTTGGTGGAATTAACGGCAAATCTCCGACTTCTGTGAATTGCATTTTTAATCCAGTTACACAAAAATTTGAGGTTCTTGAATCTTATTTTGGTTTTAGCGGAACTCCTGCACAAGAAGGTTATCTCTATCTTTTTCCACAAGAATTTTCAAGACAATTGAAAGATAATAATGGTCTAGAAATTGACGAACATTTGATCGAAGAAAGCTGCGTTCCGTACTTGGTTGTCAGGATTACACAAGATCAATTTACAAATGAATTTCCTATTGAAAAAATTGAGAATTAAAACTAAACCAACCTAAAATCAAAAGAAAGTATTTTTAGACGAAAAACAACAATTTGAACAGGAACTTCAAGCTTTAATTCCTGAAAAATTTAGGAAAAAACTTACTTGAGGAAATTGGTAAAGAGATCTGTTGTAATTTTTTATTTTAGCGAAAAAGTGTCTTTTGCTAGGTGTGATTTGGCAGATTTTGATGTAAATAACTTTTTTTGGGGAATGAAAAGACTTGACAAATTAAAAGAAATTTTTAAGAGTTTTAGTGTAGATTTAATTGTTAATTTTACATTTTTTTACATTTTTCAAAATAATTCAAATCCTAAAAACTGTCATATGAATAAAATTTTTCTCATTGGCCGCCTTGTTAAAGAGCCTGAAATTCGCACCACCACCAGTGGCAAAAAAGTCGCTTCATTTTCAATCGCCGTCAGCAATGGCAAAGACCAAAACGGACAAGAACTTACCCAGTATTTTAACTGTTCCGCTTGGGAAAAACTAGCTGAAATCGTAGAAAATTATGTTCACAAAGGTACTAAAGTTGCCGTGATTGGCAAACTCCAAAACCGCACTTGGGACAAACCAGACGGCACAAAGGGCTACTCAACCGACATTTTGGCAAACGAACTAGAAATCTTGACCAGCAAAGCCGAATCAGAGGCAATGGCACAAAGAAGCGGTGGGGACAATTCTGATATGCCGCAACAAAATGTAGATGAAATTGATGTTAGTAACATGCCATTTTAATCTGTAATTCTAACTTTACAATTCACTTTTAATTTACCTATTGAAAATAAAAACTACTTTTAAGTTGTTGTTTCTTTGGGTTTTTTAATATAGTAGACAATGATTAAGTTTTACAATTTTTCGTTCAATTTGAAAGAGAATAAATTTTTCTGTTATTACCAGTAACTTAGACATTTGATGCCTGGAAAATGTTTTTTTGTAAAGATTTTGTAGTAAAATTCTCAAAAATAGTATTCAGAAACTTGGAAATTTTTTATGTTAGTTCTATCAATAGAAACCAGTTGTGATGAAACTTCGTTGGCATTTTTGACGGATAATTTCCCTTCGGGGAAAAATTTTTTGGAAGACAGCTTAGAAAACAATTTTGTGGATTATCTCAACTCTTTTGAAATTTTGGGGCATATTATCGCCAGTCAAATTGATATTCACAAGGTTTTTGGTGGGGTAATTCCAGAAATTGGAGCTCGAGAACATGCCAACCAAATTCATTTTTTATTCCAAGAGGTATTAGAAAATAGTGCTAGAAAATACCTAGAATTAGAGGAAAATATGAAAAATTACACAAAAAAATCACAAGGAGAAATTTTAGAAATTCCGGAAACAAAGCCAAGTCAAATTAAAAATCCAGTTAATTCCAAGTCTTTAGAAGGTGAAAACACAATGTCAATAAATTCAACAAAAATAAACACAACTGAAAATTTAATAGAGAGTTTAGCTGAGGAAAAAATTACGGAAATAAAGCAAAAAATACTTGGAGAATTGGATTATATTTTCGTGACAGCCACGCCTGGTTTGGCTTCAGCTCTGCGGGTCGGGGTGGAATTTGCCAAGACTTTAGAGTTTTTCATTGACAAAAATTATCAAAACAAAGTAACTATAAAAAATATCAATCATTTACAAGGTCACTTGGCCAGTTGCTTTTGGGCGAAATAGAAAATAGTCAATTTGTAAAAAATTCAAACAAAGTCTTGTGGTAGTTGGGAATTTTAAATTAATTATCTCATCAATTATTTAAATACCTCAAAAAAATACCTCAAAAAACTAAACTCAAATTTTAATCAATTCAAATCAAAAATTCAACGAATCAATATCTTTTTAAACTAGCTTTTTTTTAAAATGAAGGAAAACTCACTTTTTGACCAAAAATTTTACATTGTTGCTGATCATATTCGGGCGATTTGCTTTATCGTTAGTGATGGAGTTTTACCAAATCCAAAAGGACGAGGTTACATTTTACGGCGTTTGATTAGGCGGAGTTTTTCAGCTAGTCTTGCGGTGGGAATCGAGGTTGGCGAGGGTTATTTTAGGGATTTGGTAGATGCGGTTATGGGTATTTATGAAGGTGTTTATGAGGAAATTAGCCAAAACCAAGACCAAATAGTCAAAATTTTATTGGAAGAATGGCAAAAATATCAAAAAGCTATTAGCGTAGGACAAAAAGAATGGACAAAAATACTCGTTTAATAAAATAAATTCACCAATTTTTAGATTTTACTAAAATATTATTTAATGCTTTTTTTACGAAAATTGAGTCTCTGGAGAATTGAAATGATTTTGTGCTTTTTACTCAATCAACTAATTTTTTATAAAACTCAACTTATTGTTGTTATTAAGCCAAGAAACAGGATAAAAATATTGAAAATAAAGCCAAATTTTAATCAGTTTGACGACACTTTCAAAATCAAAAACACTCTTTATTTTACTGTCAATTTTACTCCAAATTTTACCAAACCTTGACGCTTATTTTGTAGTATATTTACGATGTTTTCTCAAGTTTCAATGATTCTAGGTTATTAGATTCTCTCCAACATTTAAATTTTTGAATAATTTCACTTAAACTTAATATGGTAAAAATTAGTTTTAGTTTTTGATAAGCAGTTTCATCACCAAATGACCAACAAAACTGTTTGGGCGACTGTAAAGAAGGTGGTTTTGTCCAACCAGAGGAGCCACTTGATAACTGGAATTGCCCAAAATTGAGTTTATAAACGGTGGCAAAATAATTTGTTTGGGTTTTGTTTGGGTTTTAGAAAAATCATCAGTGGACTTTGGTAAATTTGAATTATAATTTCTGGTTTGATTTGAATTTTGCGTTAAGTTTTGAGTTTTATCTTGAATAAAATAAGGTAAACAAAAAATAATTTCACCAATTTTCAACCTCGCACTTTCCCACAAAACCTTTTGCCAGATTTTTTCCAGTTTTTCAAATTGCTCTTTCATTTCTTGATTGTTCGGCATTTTTGTAAAGTTTTTGCCTAGCCAGCCTTCAGTAATTATAGCCAAATTTTGTACATTTTCTTGCCAGTCATGGTTTTGAAATTCAGGCAGGGTAATAATTTTGGATAGATTCGAAGCGTCCATCGTAAAGTTGGAAACTAGTTTGGAAGAATTTGTTTTGACTTTTTCCAAATCTGTTAAATTTTCACTTTCTAATTTTGGGTTTTTTAACCCGTTTTGTAATTTGCTTTCTGTCTTGTTTTCATCAACTTCTTCAGTAGATTTTCCATCTTCTCTGTAATCTTGATTGACTTTTTGGATGTTTTCCAGTTTGTTTTGAAATTTATCCATTTTTTGCAAGAGTTCTAAATTAGCCAAAACCTCACCTTCGCAAGACTTTTCCAAATCGCTCATAATAAAATTTTTACCAAGTTTCCAGCCAGACGTCATCGTTCTACCACTACCGCAAAATGGATCCCAAATCGTATTTTTGGTTGTCAAATTACACAAAGTTCTCGCTAGTTTCAAATTCATCAAGCCACGACTCATATCCCCAGTTAGTTTTTGATCTAAATTGCTCCAATATTCCTGATCGGCTACAGTTTGGATTTTGAGAAGTAGAAAAGGTTTGTTTTTAAAACTTTCGGGTAAAAAAATTGGGTTCACAGATTCATTTTGAACTTTGACAAAGAGATGGTGAAGTGGGTTGTTGAGAATGATTAGCTGATTTTTTGAGGCTTTAAAATGCCCAATGTTCGGTAATTTATCAAGCAAATTGAGTTTGTTAATTTTTGATTTTTTACCAATTTGGAAAATTTTTTGAGATTCAAAGGATTTGGATAAAACTGAAATTAAAAGCTTTTTTGGAGCAGTTTGGATGAGGTATTTTTCTAGTTGCAGGCAAAATTCTTGAGCGGAAATTGCCAGTTGATTTTGGATGTTTTGAGCGAAACTGGGACTATTTTTTTGAAAATTTGGATTGTATTTTTGAGGCTCATGTTCTTTTTTTTGACTTTGCCAATTGATTTTTTGCTCGCAAGATTTTTTTTCTTTTTCTGTCAAATTTTCCATTTCCACGATTTCACCGCCAAAAATTATTGATCCACATTCCATGGTATCACAGAAATATGTTGAAATAAGCCAGTTTTCGTTATACCAAAGAGCGGGTTTTTTGGTCAAAAATTCAAATTCAGCCACACCAAAGTCACAGCAATGTCCAAGTTTGTAAATATAAAGCATAAAAATATAAAAAATATCAATTTAGAAAAAAAATTAGAAAGAAAAAGGAATTTTGAAATAAGTAAAAATAGGATAAAAAAAACTTCTTATGTGCAAACCCGCATTAACTTACACTTGGTAATTTTGAAAAACTAAAATTAAGACGGGGTCATGACGAATGAAATGAAATGATCTTGTGGTAAAATCTGGTAAGCTAACTATGGAGTGTTAAAAGATTGCTTCGTTAGCCTCTGTTCCCATTTGGTCTGTTCGCTACGCTTTTCACTTGGTTACTTCGTTCCCACACCCATTCACTCATTCGCAATGACGGAAAAAAATCGTAATGACGTGAAAATTATGAATTAACCAATACAGTTAATGTTTTTGGGATAGTTAAATTACGAAGTCGCTTTGATAAGCTTTTGGTATTTTGAACTCAATCTACTACTAAAAATCAAGCTCTAAATTTAGATATAAGTCAAGCTAATTTTTGATTTGACTATTTTGGAAAATTATAGTTAGCTTTTTTTATGTCAATTGTCAATAATTCTCAAGCCAAAACACAAGAAGAAAATATAAATTTTGTAGCCGTTCGCTCTTTTTTGGGTGGTAATGTGGATACACTTTTGGAAAATTTGGCAGCTCGTCGCGAAAATGATAAAAATGATAGTGTTGATATATTTGCCGCTCACACAAGCCCCAGTATTAACTGGAAAAATGTTCACACAAAAACCAAGCTCCAGATTTTGATTGAAGAAAAAAATGCTTTGGGTTTGTATATGTCGGGTAAGCCTTTGGAGGAATATATTGAGCTAGAAAAATGGCTTCAAAAAAAATTCAAAAAAAATTTACGATTAATGTTTGTCAACAAAGTTCGTAAAATTTTCACCAAAACTGGAATGATGATGTTTGCTTTGGAGGTGAGTTTGACCGATATGGAAATAGAAGCGGTAATTTTCCCCAAGAATGCCCTGGATTTATCGCCAATTTTAGCTGAAAATGATTTGTTTTTGTGTCTTGGAAACGTTCAAGAAAAAGGTGAGCGAAGTAAGAAGAAAGGAGTTGAGGAAATAGTAGAAGAGGAAAAGCCAGCGGAACAGATAGAAACAAATCATGAAAATGATGATGAAATGGAAAATATCGCCCCACCGGTTGAAAATAGCTACCAAGAAAAACCCAAACTCTTGATAGAAAATATGACTAAATATGTTAACGGGCCAGCTCCACTTTTAGACTCTAATTTAGCTAGTCAATTACCTGATTTGGACTGGAAAATGTTAACGGTTGATTTACAGAGTTTTTTTGAAGAGCTTAAAAATCCCAAAAAGAAACTTGGTTCTAAAGTAAATTCCCAAAAATCAGCTGAAACAGCAAGTGAGGTTTCTCCACAAGATAACTCTAACCAAGATGAAAATAAAATGCCAACTGTTAAACTTAGCAAAAAATTAGGACATTTTGCCCTGGAAATTAAAAATAACTTGGCGCCCAAAGAAACAGAAAGCAGCTTAGAAATAGAGCTTTGGCTGATGAAAGATGGGGATTATCAAAAGGCACGGGGAACTTTTTGGCTACCAATTAAAATTTGGGAAAAATATCAAAATATGGTTAACTGATTCAATCTCAAATAGTTTAGAGTTAAAGCTTAGGAATTGAATAATTCAGGATAAAAAACTTAAAGAAGTCACAAAAAATGGAAAATTTTAAAATAGTGTCTTATGATCAACTTCTGATTTTAGCTTGTTATTTCAAATTTAGCTTTCACTTGTTTTCCGCTTTAATGAATTTAGTTTAAATTAAATAAATGAAGCCTATTTCGTAATTCCTTTACAATTTAGCCTATTTTTCACTGTTTTTCTCCCACAGAAAACAATTTTATTGATGAACATTCTTTCACAAAATCAATTTCTTACTTTATTTTTGGTAGAATGAGTTGAAATCAAATCTTTTTTAAAAAATTCACAGGACTAAATTTCCCAAAGTAAAAATCAAACGAAATTAAAAAATGGACATGCTTTAAAAATAAAAAATATGTTTTATTACCCTATTCTAACCACCAAAAAACTGCCAGTAATGTTTTATTACTCGAGTGAGGTAGAGCTGAGAATCGGGCAAATGGTGATTGTCAATTTACAAAATCAAATTATTGACGGCATAGTTTTTGACAAAAATAAAACAGAATTGGAAATGACCAATGAACTAAAACTGGAACTGGAAAAAATTAAAGCCATTCATAAAGTCCAGCCAGTCATTCTCCAAAATCAACAAATTCAGTTTTTGAGATTTATGATCAATAATACTTTTAATAATAGCGGAACTGTGTTGGCAAGTTTTTTACAATCTTTTAAAATTCTCAACCAAAAACATTGGAGGCAACTGGAAGTAGATAAAATAACTACGGAAACAAATCATTCTGAAAATTATTTAAAAATCCAAAATGAACCCAAAGAAATAATTACAAAAGGCTTGGCAGAAATCAAAGAAAAAAGTGGAAAAAATAACGTAATAATCAAACAAAAGCCAGAAATAAATTTTTGGTTAGAAAGTGATTATACAGTGCGTATAATGTATATTATACGAAATTGGCAACAAAATCAACAAAAAATCACAGAAAAATATCAACAAGAAAAATTGAAATTGTTAAAACCCCAAAATAAAAATTCCAAAAATGAAATAAAAATTTTAGATTGCCAAAAAAATGACTTTCAAAAATTAACCACAAACGATAAAAAAAACTTTTTTGATATAGTTATCATTTTTCCAGAAAATAAGCTCACAGACAAAATATGGGATAATTTTATTAAAAATCCAAAATGGCAAGAATTTTTATCCAAAATCAAAACTCAAAACTGGCAAGTAGAAAATTATTTCTTTAATAGCAAAATTAACCAAAAAAGTCGTAGCACAATTTTAGAACTTTTAGGAGTTGAAAAAACTAGCAAAAAAAACAAGCTCAAGGATTTGGCAAAACAGGTGAACGGTGAAACTGAACAAGATTCTGAAAAACAAGATATTGAAAAAAAAGAAGAAAATATAAATCAAAAAATTAGAATTGTTTGGGGAACTAGATCAACACTGTTTTTACCTTTCCAAAATTTAGTCCAAGTGATTTTGATTGATGAGGCAAACTCATTTCATATTCAAGAACAAAATGGATTATACTTTGATTCCAGAGAGGCTGTATTTTTACTCCACAAGTCTGCAAATTGTCATTTAGATTTTGTAAGTAAATTACCTTCAGTTCGCTTCCAAAATTTTTATAAAGCTGTGTCAAACAAAACCATTTCAAATTTTCCAAAGAATTATAAGGAAGTTAAAAATCCCAAAATTAAAATCACTACCTCGCCTCAAAAATATTACAATAATAATTTATTTAGTTATGAAATTGAACAAATTCTCAAGAAGGAAGATGATATTGGTTGTTTTGAAGAGTAAAGTTTTTGCCTAAATTACTTGATTTTAATAAAAAAATGTAAAAAACCGAAACATCCAAAATTTAAAACCATTATCTAAAAGGGCTTAAAACTTGGGAAACCTTGGATTTTTTTGACTGAAAATTGGTTTGAAAATTGAATTTACTTGGTAAAAACTTATGAATTTTTTTGTATTTTTATTTCATGGGTTGATTTCATTTTGGGGTTTTTGATTACTTTTTGATTTTTATTGGCAACGAGTTGATCAGGATTTTCTTTGTTAAAAGATGTGTTATATTTGACATTTTTATTTTTTTCCTATTTTACTATTATAGTTAGTTTTTTTAAGTGGTAAATTTTTTGACAAACTTATAATTTTTGTATTTTCTAATGTCTAATAAGACAACACTTTTACAAAATTCTACCCAAAAATTTCTAAATAAACTTATTTTAATTTTTTTTCAATATGCACGTTGCAATTATAATGGATGGCAATCGCCGCTGGGCACTTTCTCACAAATTACAAACTTTTTTAGGGCATCAGGGCGGAGTTAAAAGTCTAGAAAGCATTGTCAAAGCCTGTCCAAAAATGGGTATAAAAACACTAACAGTCTACGCCCTAAGTAGTGAAAATCTTGTCAAAAGAAGCGAAAAAGAGGTTAGTGATATTTTTCAAATAATGACCAAAGCGATTATAGAAAAAAAAGAATCTTTATTGGGTAATAATGTGCGGGTGCGGGTCTTGGGCAGACTTACAGGACTACCTGCCAAACTTCAAGAATCATTATCAGAAATTGTAGAAAAAACTAAAAATTGTACCAGGTCTGTTTTGCAAATTTGTTTGAATTATAGCGGTAAAGATGAAATCGTCCAAGCGGTCAATCACATGGTTGCTAACAAAATTGAAATTACACCTGAAAATATAGATAAAGCACTTGATTATCCTGATGTAGATCTGTTGATTAGACCAGGAGGCGAGCACAGACTTTCCAATTTTTTGCCCTACAAATTGACTTACAGCGAGCTTTATTTTACCGATACCTTGTGGCCAGACTTTGACCAAAAAGAGCTGGAAAAAGCTATGGAGTGGTACAATGCCAGAAACCGTCGCTTTGGTAAATAAAAATTTGCCTAAATACTTTTAAAATTACGTGAAAAAAGTTTTTAAAAAAATAAATTACTTGGTTTTGTGTCTGGGGAGTGTTTTTATGTCATCTAAGCGAAGTGGTAACATATCTTTAATTTTTCTATTGATCACCCACTCCCTAATTAGAAATTCTTCCAAAATAAAATTCTGTTGGATATTCTTCTGGTTTGTTTTCTCTTTCCAATAAACCTACTTCAACAAGTCCAAGATTACGTTTCAAAAGCAACATAATAAGTTCTTTTGGTATACTTTTATTATACACCGAAAAGTATTCATTGCCCAAACTTTTATTTTCTACGCTCAAATATTTTTCATTTTTTTCAATAATCCTAACACGATATTCCACTTTTTCTTTAACAAAATATAAATAATATTTTTCTAAAACCTCTAAGTTAGTTTCCAAAATATACTTGACATCTACAGGATTAAAAATTAAGCTTTCCAAAATCTCCAAGTTATCTGGCTCTATAATTTCTGTGTTCACTTTTTCCAAAAAATAGACTACTTCCTGTTTATTTTGAAAAATTTCCGTATTTACACTAACTCTATTTACACTAACCTCCATATATGGTTCAATATTCATCTGTGGAATGATTTGTATCAAGATATAGCCAATCCCTATTAAACCTTTACACTCATACAGTTAATTTGGATACATAAATTCTCTATAAAATCAACAG
>JBIIDY010000019.1:0-15175 GCA_044238065.1 Limisphaerales bacterium
TACTGACTCCGGTCAGTCTTTTGAATTCGTCTTGCGTTAGTTGTTGTAAATTTTTATAGAGCATATTGGAATATTAAACAATTTTTTTATTTAACGCAAGGGGTCTAATCTTTTCTCAATTTTCAATGGTTCGGGGTTATTAGACATATTGCGTGAATAATTTTTTGACAATACTAGTAATACCTTGGCGAAGCGATTGACCGTTTATCAAAATTTTCTAAAAGTTTCACAATTTTTACAGACTTTAGGTTCAAAAACATTCAAAAAAACATAATTACTTTAAGTTTGTAAAATCAATATGTACTGACAAATAAAACTCACATTTGGCAAGTTTAGCTCCTTGATGATAGGATGAATCGGTGAAAGTTGGCTAAAAACCTCTTCAAACTCCGCTTTTTGATAAGATAAAATATAGTCTATCCAAAATTTTGGCTCCGTGGTATAAATAAAATAATTTAGATATTTGCGTGGTAAAAAAAAGCTCGGAACCTCCAAACTTCCCACCGCACGCTCTGGCAAACTGGCGATAAAATACTTTTGCCAATCTTGTGCTTTGATTTTATTTTTTCTAGTTTCCAGCTTCACATTTTCAAAAGGTAACAAGTCCAAAACAACGTCAGGAATAGCTAAATCTAAACTTTGTGACCAGTTTTTGGTGATAATTATTTTTGCTTCTTGGGAATTTTTAATTTTATTTTTTAAAAAAAGTCCACCTAAAAATCCAAATAAATAATTTTTAAAACTGAAGGTTTGCCACTTTTTGACTAGTAAATAAAAAATTGATTCTATAGTTTCTTGGCTTATTTCTTGACTTTCTCCAAGGTGACTTTCTAGGACAGAGCGAGTGCGGTTTTCGCCAAACCAGGAAAAATACCAATTTTGGGGAGTGATTTGTTGTATTTGTTGACTATTTTGTTGATTTTCTCCAGCTTTCAAGTCCAAGTCATGGCTTATTTTGAAAATAGAATTGAGATATTCAGGCCAAAAACTCAAACCAAATTTCTGGCAAACACCCCCACCAAAAATGTTCAAAAGGTTGACTGTTTCTTGATTTAGTCTAGGATTTTCCAAAATTAGCATCGCAGGAATGACTTTTTGCTTGAGAATTTCTTGAGCTTGGCTGATTTCCTCCACGAGTCCATTGAAAGAGTAAAAAATAACTAAATCGTAACCATTTTCCAACTGTTTAGAAAAATCCAGAAAGTTCCAGTTAAGAGTATTTTTATCAATATCTAAAGTGTCAATTTGCCATTTCAGCTCTATCAATTTTTGCACCAAAAAATCTGGAGTCAGCGGGTGAACCAGAACCCTAGCTCGGGTCAGCTGGAATTTGTTTAATAAATTTTGAAAACTTTGGATGTAAGAAAAATGAGCATAAGCCGACCAACGCCCCGACAAAATATACGGATTTGTAATTTTATGTTTGCCAAAAATGGCTTTTTTTAGGTAATTTTTGATGCTAAGACCTGTGAACCAGCTATTTGGTTTTTGTAAAAAAGTGTAAATTATTTGAATTTGCTTCCATATTTTATCCTCTTCTGTCTCTAATTTGGGAGTTTTTTTGGCAAGGGTTTCGCTTATTCTGGCTTTTTGAATTGAATTTCTGGAATTGAACGGTAAAGTCTTCATAAAGTTTTTGACCAAAAATAGTTAATAATGTTTATCAAAATTTTATCATTATCCCAACCTAACCCTTTAACTTTTTTAAACTTTAAAATAATAACTGGCAATGTCACTTGTTTCAAAAGTAGCCAAAAATCTCTAAAACCTAGACAATTCCAAAAATAAAATGAAAAAAAATTAAAATTTGACTTGAGGGGTTTGCCTCTCTTCCACAGGATTATCAAGCTCAAAAAAGTCAACAGGAGAAGCTCCAGCAAGGCTTTTGAAAAGAAGAGTTGGGAAAGCATCTTGACTGGTGTTGTAATCTGCCACAGTTTGGTTATAAAAACGACGAGCTGCCAAAATACGATCTTCAGTGTTGGTGAGTTCATCTTGAAGTTTCAAAAAGTTTTCACTGGAACGTAGGGTTGGGTAATTTTCAGAAAGGGCAAAAAGCTGGCGAAGACTACCGCTCAACATATTTTCTGCGTCGGCCTTCTCTTTGGTCAAACCTTTGAGGCTGATGGCTTGTTGGCGAGCTTGGATAACTTTCTCCAAAGTTCCTGACTCAAAACTGGCACTGCCTTTGACACTTTCCACAAGGTTTGGAATCAGATCGTAACGGCGTTTGAGTTGGGCGTCAATATCGCTGGCAGCCTCACGAGTTTTATTTTTTAAGCCAATTAGGTTATTATAACTGGAAATGGCAACAATCGCCAAAACGACCAAAATAACGACCAAAATAAGAATTTGATGAGACATATTATTAGATTAAAATAAGTTAAGAATTGAAAAAGTTTTGTGTCTATGGTGCCAAAAAAGCGTAAAAAACTCTGGTTTGGCTATAATTTGAATATAAAAACTAAAACATATTTTGTCAAACCTTGAGAGAAAATTGACTTGGGCAAGAGAAATTATTCATAAATATAAACCGCGATTATCTTATTTTTTTTTAAATGATTTTTATTTTTTAGAGTCATTTTAAGAGATTTCAAATAATTTTGAATTTGGCTGACTTAAATTGTTTTATCACTAAACCCACATTAAATTATACTGGTTAATTCCTAATTTCCCCGCAACCCCGAATGAGTGTATGGGTACGAAGTGAATGAGCGACCAGACCAAGCGCAGGAGCAAAGCGACTAGGCGAACACAGTGAACAGAAGCGTAGCGAACAGACCACCAAAGGGAACAGAGGCTAACGAAGCAATCTTTTCACTTCAAACCTAGTTTTACTAGATTTTACCATAAGATGTGATGACCTTGACCACATTCTTTTGGTTTTTTAAGATTCAAGCTGCTATATTTACAAACTTTTCAAATTACCAACACAAGTTAATACTGGTTTGGGTATAATATATTGGACATAATATACCCATTTACAGAGTTTCTTTGATTTTAACTCGTTTTCAAAAATAAAATTGTGATGAACTTTTAGAAGTAAAAAACTATAGCTTGAAGAATACTTTCCCAAAATAAAGCCAAAATAGGTTTTGAAAAACCTAATCCCCATAAAAAACAATCTCAATTTTTATTTGATAAAAATAGGTAAAAAGAGTGATTATTTGATAAATTTGTCAATTTACTTTTCTAAATAACCCACAATTAAAAATAAACTAAATGGCAAAAATCAAGAAAGAGACTCAATACCAAGACTTTCTTTTAATGCCAAAAATTCTGAGTTTTTTTCCAAAATTTGAGTTTCCTCAACGCACCACTCGCTCCAGTTTTGGGGGTTTTCTACCGTATCATGGACAAAATCTTGCCACGAAATCCATTTGACAGCCTCCACCTCATCAGGGTTTAACACAGGTTCTTGGTTTGTAATCACGAGGATAATTGGGCAAATCTCGTTTTCCATCACTCCATCACGAACAAAGCAATAACGATAAGGGGCAACCTCTCGCAAATAAGAAAAGTCTGTCAAGCCCAGCTCAAATTCTAACCTTCTTTTGGCAGCATCCTCGTTTTTTTCGTCTGGGGAAGGGTGACCGCAACAGGAATTAGACCAGATACCTGGCCAAGTTTTTTTGGAAAAGGCTCGTTGTTGTAACAAAAACTCTCCCTCATCGTTAAAAATAAAACAAGAAAAAGCGCGGTGTAAAGGCGTTTCCCTACCGTGGACAGTGGCTTTGGGGGTGGTGCCGATAACCTCATTTTGCTCATTGACAAGGACTACTAATTCTTCAGTTGTAGAGTTTGACATAAATGTTTTGAAAGTAATGTTTGGAAAAAATGTTATTTATTCGGTAATTTTTATTCCATAATTTTATGAAAGTTTTGAGAAAAGATGTCAACTTGAAATTTGTGATTTTTTGAAAATGTGAATAATCCATCTCATTGACGCTAAAGTTCCAGTTCACAGAAGAGGTGTGAGTGTGGCAAGCTGGGTGGCTTGGTGGAAATTAGATTATTTTTTAGTACTTATTTTATTTTTGGCACATTTTTTGCTTTGCTTTAACTCAAAGTTTAATTTTTAACTCAAAAACACTTTGGATAACTTTTTAAACGCTTTTTGATATTTTCTCTTCAATTTACACAATTTTTTTCTAAAAACAAAACCCGAAATTTTATCAGATATTATGGATTTTTTGATGAAATATATCAGTACAAATTTTTACCGACGATAACTTCTTTCTGTATCACCACGCCTAATCTCTTCATCCTTACAACCTATTTTTTTGAACTTTGACAACAAACTCTTCACAGTTTAAATCTTTTATGTTTTCCAAAAATTTTATGGGATTTTTATTTTGTGAATTGGGTAAGTCTTTTTTGTTTTCCAAAAATTAAATGAAAATAACTTGACAGAAAATGTGCTTTTTCCTTGTCTGTAACTATAATTTTACAGAAATTAAGTTTATTTAACAATTTTTATGCTAACCTCAAAAGAACTTCGTCAAAAATTTTTGGATTTTTTTGCTTCCAAAGGCCACACTGTTTTGCCGTCCAGCTCGCTCGTTCCCAAAGAAGATCCCACCGTTCTCTTTAATACTGCTGGCATGCAACCAATCGTGCCGTATTTATTAGGACAAAAGCATCCCGGTGGCACTCGCCTTGTCAATTCCCAAAAATGTATTCGCACCGATGATATTGACGAAGTTGGGGATAACCGCCACGCCACTTTTTTTGAAATGTTGGGTTTTTGGAGTCTTGGGGATTATTTTAAGGAAGAAACGATTGAGTGGATGTTTGAGTTTTTGACTGCCAAAGAATGGCTAGGACTAGATCCAAAGCGGCTTTTTGTCACGGTTTATAAAGGTAATTCCAAAAAATCAGCGAGTGAAAATTTGGAGAATTTGGAAAGTGAAAATTCAAGTGAAAGCTTTATCAACGAAGTGGAGAGCGATGAAGAAGCGGTAGTTTTTTGGCAAAAACAATTTGAAAAGCTGGGTATTTACGCTGATGTTGGTGAGGAGTTTGATTTTAAACAAGCCAAGATTGAGACTACGATTGGCGGTAAAATTATTAGTGGTGAAAATGGACTTGAAAAAGAACCTGCCTCCCAAATTATTTCAAAAAATAATGATGAATTGGAGCAACAGCTTTTGATTTTGGTAGGGCCAAGTGGCAGTGGGAAAAGCACATTGACCAGACACCTTTTGGAAGAAAATTCCGATTTTACTTTGTCAATTTCTTGCACCACCAGAGAGCCTAGAATTGGTGAAGTCAACGGGCGAGAGTATTATTTTATCAGCCGTGAAGAGTTTCAAAATAGGATTAAAAATAGTGATTTTGTGGAATGGGAAGAGGTTTATAATGGTGTGTTTTATGGGACTTTACGCTCCGAAATTGAAAGAATTTGGACGATTGGTAAAATTCCGATTTTTGATATAGATTATGCGGGTGGACTGAATTTGAAAAAAATGTATCCACAGGCTATTGATATTTTTTTGGAAGCACCTAGTGTAGAAGTTTTGGAGGAGAGGCTACGGGCGCGCGGGACTGAAACTGAAGAAAAAATCCAAATGAGAATCGCTAAAGCAAAGACTGAACTGGAATATAAAAATCGTTTTAGTAACGTGGTAATTAACCGTGAATGGCTTGAAACCATTGAAATCATAAACCTTATTCTTTTGGAAAAAAATAAAAACCAGAATAAAATAGAGCAAGTCCAAAACCAAATTTCCAACGTGTTTTTTGCCAGTACAAATTCAGGAAAAATTGCTGATTTTAAAAATGCTTTGAAGAATGAAAATATCCAAATTTTGACACTGAACGATCTGGATTACGAGATTCCCGAACCTCTGGAAAACGGTGCGAATAATCTGGAAAATGCTGAAATTAAAGCTAGACATTATTGGCAAAATCTCAAAGTTAAAATGCCAGTAATTGCCCAAGATAACGCCAAATTTTTGGACGGAGTGGCAGAAACTGACCAGCCAGGCAAAGACATTAAAGGTATTGTCAAAACCAAATTTGGAAACTCAGAACCCGAAACTATGGTGCAATTTTATCAAGAATTGGCAAACAAATATGGAGGTCTTGTTCGAACCGTAGAAAATTTGGGAATTTGTCTTTTTGATGGGCAAAATATCTGCAAGGAAATTGTGGAATTTGAGGCTTTTTTGGGCAGCACGGCTTTTGGAGAAATTCAGCCAGATTATCCTATGTCCGTCCTTTCCAAGGTTAAAATTAACGGTGAAATGAAGTTTTGGCAAGAATTAACCAGCAAAGAGCAGCAAGAATTTTTACAACCACTGACAACCACTTATCAAAAATTAATTTCGGATTTGAAAGTTTTGGACAAAATAAAAGTCATTTTTATTCACGGAGGCGACAGTTTTGATTCTTACGATGAGTATTTACTTGATTTGCAAAATTCTTCGGTAAAATTTCAAGATGGCAGACTTCGCTGGAAAGACAGTTTGGGAGATTTTTTGGGCAGTGATTACCAAGTTTATCGCTTGTCTATGCCAAATTCTAACAACGCAAATTATGAAGAATGGCGAATTCAGTTTGAGAAAATTCAAGACATTTTAGACGAGAAAACAGTTTTGATTGGACACAGCCTTGGGGGAATTTTCCTTGCCAAATATCTGGCTGAACAAAAATTAACTCGCCAAATCAGTCAATTGCATCTAGTTGCTGCTCCATTTGAAAAAGTTGGTAGTTTCATTTTACCATCAAGCCTTGATCTGATTGAACAAAGCACTAACCAAATTTATCTTTATCACTCACAAGATGATTTCGTGGTGGATTTTGGAGAGCTGACTAAATACCAAAAGCACCTACCAAAAGCACAAAGTTTGATTTTCAGGACGCACGGGCATTTTTTGCAAAGTGAGTTTCCGGAGCTTGTGGAACAAATCAAGAAAAATAAGCGACTGGACAAAAGCCCCGTTTCCAAAATTGAAAGAACTACTCAAAACCCTAACCTTGAACTAGAAAAACCAGAAAAATATATTTACCGAATTACCAAAAAATCTGGTAAAGATAACTGGTGGGGACTTCCATATCGTGGGCCGTGTGGGCCGTGTAGTGAAGTCTATTATCTTCTGGAAAAAAACCCAACCGATTTTGAACAAAGCCTGTTTCCAACAATGAATTTGGACGAGATTGAAAACTTTATTGAAAATGATATTGTGGAGATTGGCAACAACGTTTTTATGATGTACGAAGGTGAGAAAGACGCCAACAAAGAGCCGATAAACCTCAAACCACTGGCCAAGAAAAATATTGACACCGGACTTGGTTTTGAAAGGTTTTTAACTGTGGTTAATGGGATGAACAGCATTTACGAAACGGACTGTCTCAAGCCGATTGTGGATGTAGCCAAAAAATGGTCTAAAGTTGGTTAAAATATCATTAGATATCTTTCCAGAGTTCCAAATCTCTAATTTTGGCTATTTTTCGTTAGTTTTTTGCAAGGGTAAATTGGTTGATAAAACTAACTTTTCCAACACCAGTTTTAACTTTTTTTTAAAAAAACTTTTTGAAATTTCAGCTATTTTCCAAATCTAAAAATTTTCCAGAACTTTCTTTTTGGAGATTATCGTAAAAATCAAACGAAATTAGAAAATATGCCTATTCTCTTATTAAAGTTTTTTTCCAAAATTAGTTTCCAAAATTAAAAGATACATTATCCGAGTTAAATCCCACCAGTTTGAGGTGTTTTTTTGACACTTTGTTATAATTTATTTTGAATTAAAAAATGTCCATCAAAAAGATTATTCCAAACTTTGAAAAGCTTATCAGCCAAATTAATACCCTTAAAACTCAAAATCTTTGTTTGTCCGAGATCGTCATTCTGCTAGAAACTTTGTCAAAAATCTTGAAAGAAAATCAAGAAAACCTTAAAAAAAATAATCTATCTGTTCATTCGCTTGGAAAAAATAGTTTGGCAAATTCAACAGTGGAAATAGAAAATTCAAATTCTTCAAAAATTCAACAAAGCCAAGAATTATCAACCAAAATTCCTGAAATTCCCCAAGAAACTACCAAAAATATCACACTTTTTTTGAGCTCATATGATTTTTTAATGTGGAGTTTGCAACCCTATTTTGTCCAAAATAAATTTGAATACAGCCCACAAAGTCTCAAGGCTGGCCAAAAAAACCTCACCAAAAAATGGACAAATCTGTTAGAAATTTTTGAAAAAATCATTGATGGATTGAAAGGTTGGCAACAAGAATTAAGCTATTTAAAACTTACAACTTTGAAAAAATTAACTGAAAAAATGACAAATTCAAGTCATAATTTAAACCCAAAACTGAACGAAAAACTAAATCAAAATTTCACTGAAAAATTAGCCAAAACTGGAAATTCACAAAATTGTGTAGATTTGAGAGTTTTAATAACTAGTAGAATTATCAAAATTGGAAAAGGTTTAGAACAAATAAAATCAACGGACAAATGTGTTTTTTACCTCTCCAAAAATCTGCTGGACGCCAAAATCACCAAGCCAAACTGGACTTTGGAATCTCACTTTGAAACAGTTTTGGGCAGTTTTAAAAATTTTTGCCAGGAAAAAGTAGAAATTCAAACTAACCTTTCTCGAGAACATTTTGACAAACTTTTAGAAATTGGTCAGCTAAAAAGTCTCTTTGGAAAAATGGTAAATCAAATTGAAATTAAAACTATGGAACCCTCAAAAGAAGTGGCGAGTTTGGCGGAATATTCAACTAATTGGAAACTGGAAGCTGGAAATAAAAAAACAATGGAAGGAAATAATGGAGAAAAAAAATCGCAAATTGAAAAGCAAATTGAAAATCATGAAATACAAAGTCCAGCCAAGCTTTTGAATAATGAGATTTCTGGCTTGGAAACTGAAAAAACAGAAAAAACAGAAAAGTTGAATTTTTTGGCAAGTGTTAATTTGGAATTATTTTTGACTGAAAAACTAAAACTTTGCATGGAAAGTTGGCAACACATTGGCATTTTGTGCGGTAAAAACTCAACCTTGAACGACTGTCAAATGATAATTAACAAGGTAAGTCAAAATTTGCAAAATTACCTAATACTGGGTGAAAGTGGAAGTTTGACCAAAATTATCTCCAAAATAAACCAAAAAGAATCCCAACTGGTAATTCTTAAAAATAACGATTTTATGTATGTGAACAGTTTTTTGGAAAAGAAAACCCCAGAAAAATCAGACAAAAAAACTAAAATGTTTGGTGAAGTTTGGTTTATTGGCAGACCATACCTTATTTTGGATAGTTTTTGGCAAGAAGTAGATCAGGCAATTCTCAAAGACATTTATTGGCAATCTCAAATCAACCAATTAGCACAAAACTACACTATTGGAGTCGTTCGTAGCTATTGGAAATAAAACCGTAAAAGCTTTTGTTAGAAAAAATATGGAAAAAATAAATTTTTCGGTTTGGTTAAAAAATTATACTAAAACCCACACTGACTTGCCTTTGGCGATTTTGAAAAACTAAAATCTATGCTAGTTGGTAAGAATTCGGACATAAACAAGCCACAGGGTGCCATCACGAATGAAACAGGCAATTAACCAGTCAAAAGCAAATTAAGGGTCATCACCAGTGAAATAAAGTGATCTTGTGGCAAAATCTAGTAAAGCTAAACCTTGAAGCGTTAAAAGATTGCTTCGTGCCTCACAATGACAGGGAAAGATCGCTACACTTTACTATGTTCCCTTTGGGTCTGTTCGCTACGCTATACTTGGTCTCTTCGTTCCCGCACCCATTCGTTACACCCATTCGCAATGACGAGAAAACAGGCTCGCAATGACGTGAAAATTACAAATTAATGTGGGTTTGGTTATGTTTCTCAAAATAAGTAAGGAATCAGACTTAAATTTGGAATTTAATTTTTAAACTAACTAGAAGCTGTCCTATAACTTGAATTTTAAAATAAACAAAGTTTAGCCAATTCCTAAATTTTTAGCTTACTTGGTTTTTAATGCTTGAATGTTAATTTACAAATTTAACTACGGCTATTTCGCAAAAAACGAAGATAAATACAAAAAAAAGCCACCCCAACCCTAAGACTTCCTATAATCAAAAAATACAAAAGTACTTCCAAAACGAAATTAAAATTGCCAAAAATATATTCCATCTTGATTGGTAAAAAAAAGATAATCGGTGTCAACAAAGCTGGGTAAAAAAATCTTACCAAAACAGTCACCAAAAAATCTGCTAATTCATCCCAGATATTCAAAGGATTGAGAAAAAATATAATTAATTCTTGTAAATTTTTGACAAATTCCTGCCAATCTTCTAGCCCATTTTCCAGCCAGATACGAAAATCTTGCCACCAGTTTTTGATTCTACCTGGCAAATAACTGATTGCCCGATAACTTTTTTTGAACGGAAGCCAAAGGTAAGCAAAAGGTGATAAAAGTGGATTTTTGAGAATTTGTTCATATTCCATCACATCAAATTTTTGATCTTCAATTTTTTGTTGCTTTTCAAATTCCAAACGCTCCTGATTTTTTGGCCAGTTTATTTTGGCAATTTTGGCTTTTTCCTCCATGGTTGGCTCCAAAGTCTCTTTTCTGTCCGGAATCCATTTTTGAACAAAGGCTAAATAAGTGATAATTAAGTTGATGATAATCCAAAAAACATTAATAGCCAGCATAATCAGCAAGGTGATGGTTGCACTATTGCCAAAAAGTTCCCAGTATTTTATTAGATAACTTTGATAAGTTTTGATACCGCTAGTCTCCACGCCCCAAGTCGCCAAAAAAAGCATGCCAATTAAAGCAAAAGATCCGAGTAAAAAATAAATATACATCTTAATTTTGGGCATATTTCGTGGTGAATCCCAGCTTTGGTTGACATTTAACTTGTCAGTTGTCCTGATTTTATAATTGAGATCGCCCATAGAAAATCTCTAAAATCTATTTTTCAAACCTTGTCAATTATTTGTTGTAAAGTTCTTCTGTTGCTTTATTTTTCAGTCATTAAACTTCTCAAAACTTTTTAAAATGGTAGCTTTTTCCAACCAAAAACCGCAAACTTTTTTCTCCAAGTTTATTTTCCAAATTAAAACCAAATAAAACTCGGGAAATATGAAACTCCAGAATAAGCCAGTTAAAAATAACTAAATTGGAACTAAATTGGCGTCAAAAAATTAAGGAATTTGCTAAACAGTGTCTATTTAAGATTTTAGCAGAAAGTCTATAATTTTCAAAATAGCAATTTTTTCTGTGTCAATGTGTTTTCCCCCGTCATTGCGAATGAGTGTATGGGTGCGGGAACGAAGAGACCAAGTGAGGAACGAACAGACCAAAGGGAACAGAGTGTAGCGAAGCAATCTTTTACAGTTTCACTAGATTTTACCTCAAGATCACTTCGTTTCATTCGTGATGACACCCTATAGTTTTGCTTTTTACTAATTAAGTCTATTTTATTCGTGATGACCCTGACTTCATTCTTTTGATTTTTCAAGATTTAACCTGCTGAGATTTACAAATCTTCTTCAAGTTACCAAGTATGAGTTAATGTGGGTTTGGGTATAATTCTAAAATTTAAATAAAAATTTCAAATCTTCTTATTGGTTTAGTCAAAAAAATTAAGACGATTAAAAAATTACTCAAAATTTGCTCAAAATTGTTTTTTAGTTTTTAATTCTTTTCAGAATGTTTTTCCAATTTTTATCATAGTTTCCAGCTTATCATTTAGTTCAATTCAATCTTGTTTAGCTGATTTATGTTAATTTTAAATTAATTCTAGTTCAGTTCTTCAAATTTATTTTTTATCAAAATCCTAGTTTATTTTCCAATGGCAGTCATTCTTCAACGTAAATCTAGTAGCGGTCTGAGCGTCATTCCAGCTAACAAAAGCTTTCGGGTAAGTCGGCTCAAAACTGACCTTGACCATAGCTTTGTAGAAGCTAGCACCCAAATAGAATCCAGTCAAATTAACTTGCCTTATATTGATTTATATGGATTTCCGATTGACACGAGCCACCTGACGATGATCTCCAAAGAAGATATGATTAGAACCAAAATGGGGGTTTTTAGCCTGAGCAATAAAGAAATTCACCTAGCAACTACCAATCCAGGTTTGGCTGGGCAAGAGGCGATTTTGAATGATTTTAAGACTAGGAATTTTACTTTCAAACTTTATCTTTGTTCGCCTTTAAGTCTGGAAAAAATGATCAAAACCTATAATGCAGTTATCAAAAACAACATTGTGAGTGACGAGATTAATTTGGACGCTGAAAAAATTAGTAAAATGGCAAAAACAGTTGGAAATTTTGCGGAGCTTGCCGAATCCCTAAAGCGAGTTTCTACTTCCGAGGTTATTGAGACAATTCTTATTTCTGCTTTGGAAAATAAAGCCAGCGACATTCACTTTGAGCCAGAAAAAGACAATTACCATATTCGCCTGCGTTTGGACGGAGTTTTGCACAATTTGGTTATCCTGCCCAGAGAAAATCAACGAAATATAGAAAGTCGGCTCAAAATTTTAGCTGGCGTCAAAATCAATGTGGATAATATTCCCCAAGACGGGCGTTTTAGCTTTAAATATGACGGTAAAGATATTGACGTGCGTGTTTCAATGTTGCCGTCTAATTATGGTTATTCCGTGGTTATGAGGCTTTTGGGAACTGGAAATGTCAACCTTGCCTTGGATGATTTGGGCTTTTTGGGTATTGCCAAAGAGAGGGTTCAGCTGGCTATTCAAAAAACTCAGGGTTTGATTTTGACAACTGGGCCTACTGGAAGCGGAAAAACCACCACACTTTACACACTTTTGAGCGATCTAAATGACGGTGAAACTAAAATTATCACTCTGGAAGATCCGATAGAATACAAACTTGCAGGTGTTAGTCAAACTCAAATTGACGCGGAGGCTGGTTATACTTTTAGTAGTGGTTTGCGATCTATTTTAAGGCAAGATCCTGATGTGGTAATGATTGGAGAAATTCGTGATGGGGAAACTGCTGAAATTGCCGTGCAAGCCTCACTGACTGGACATCAAGTTTTATCCACGATTCACACGAACGACGCGGCTGGTGCTATTCCTCGCTTGATGGAAATGGGGGTGCGAGGTTTTGTGTTGGTTGATTCCTTGTCGGCTATTATTGGGCAAAGATTAGTTAGGCGTCTTTGTCAACATTGCCAAGTGAATGATAACCTCAATGATCTACAAAAGCAAACTGTCTTGGAACAACTTCGCAAAATCCCAGAAGAGTATCGCTCTCAAATTCCCCGTCAACTTAGTTTTAAAACTTGTAAGGGTTGTGAGCATTGCAATAAATTAGGCTACAAAGGTCGGGTTGGAGTTTATGAGGTTTTGACGGTAACGGATGGACTGAAGCAAGTTTTGGCGAATCAATTCCCGTCCAGTCTTGATGTTCGCAATATCGCTGTCAAAGAGGGAATGCTAACAATGTTTCAAGATGGTATTTTGAAGGCTTTGAAAGGTATGACTGACATAAAAGAGCTAATGAAAAATGTTTCCTAAAAACTCATATAACCAAACTCGTATCAACTTTTACATCCTGACGATAGACCATAAAGAAACACAGTAATTAAATATTAATAATAAAGATAAAAAAGCCCTTGTAGTTTTTATTTATTTTGTCAATTTTGAGTTTGGATTGAGCATAGCAAGAACAAGTCTGGTAAAACAAAGTGGAGTGGTAAAAGTGGAGCGGTAGTTTCGCGATGCTAGATTTTACCAAATGTTTCGTGATTTTCACTCTTTGAAATTATTTTTAGAAAACAAAAATAGAAATAAAAACAATAAAAAAACAACTTGTTAAAAAATATTATTGACAACAAAAAATAATTTGCTTATAATCTGTGTAAGTCTTTTTTTTTATGTAAAAATGTCATAAACATAGCTTAAATCTTTACAGTTAAAAATAAAAATCTATATGCCAAACAAAAACATTATAGATTTGGATAGTTCTAATTTTGGTGGTCAAATGTATGGAGGTTTTGACTGGGGTTTTAAAATTTTGAAAGTTTATTTTGGACAGATATTACAAAAAATAGCTTTCCTATTTCCTTTCAAGATAAGTTCTCAACTTTTTCAAATAATTCCAAATTTTCTCCCAAAAACTATTCAAATCAGAGGTCCTTAATAATCCTTTAGTATTATCTCAAAAACGCAAAAAATCTTAATTCATCTAACTTTTTACAAAATTCATAACTCTTTTTCTAAATTTTAATAACTTTTTATACAAACACTATGTCTACTACAACTACACCTAAAATCAACTTCACTTTTTCATTGGACGAAATCAACATTATTCTTACCGGCCTTGGAGAATTGGCTGCTAAAGCTAGCTCTGGTCTGATTCTTGAAATCAAAAAAGAAGTTGAGCCAAAAATCAAAAAAGATGGCGATAAAATTGATCCAAAACAAGAATTAGAATTGAGCTTTACTGTAGATGAAGCCAACGTTATTTTGGCAGGTCTTGGAGAACTTCCAGCTCGTGTTAGCACTCAATTAATTGTCAAAATTCAAGAAGTTGCTAAAACACAAATCGGAGAAAGTACTCCAGTTGATGTTGAGGTAAAAGCTTCTACAAAGGCTAAAAAATAGCCTAAATCTTTCAAGATATTTCCAATGTTTTAAAGGTAATTTGTAATTCCCAAAAAATACGCAAAAGTAAAACATTCAAATAAATTCCAAAAGACTTATCAAAAAGAAAAAAAGATTTTCAATTTACCTCTAACAAACACCTAAAATGTCTCTCTGGAGGTGAGTCTATTTCTTAATACACAAATTCATAAATAAAAACTTATACAAAAAAATATATGTCACGTTTACCTATTGTAGGACAAGCAACAACTGTTGATCCAGCGGATAACGTATCCAAAAACTGGGGTCAACTTTTAAATGGAGTTTTAACTGACATCACTAACACTAACGCCAATGGAACCTATCCAGATAATGTAGCTCGTGTCCGCTCTACAAGTATTGCTGGGATTATTCCGATGGGAAATCTCCCTACTGGTGCTACCGCGACTACTGTCGCCCTTGGTGATCATACGCATACATTTGGCAGTCTCACAGGAAAACCAACAACTTTAGCTGGATATGGCATTACCAATGCTTATACCAAGACTGAAGTTGACTCTTTAATAAATGGTCTTACATTCAAAGAGCCAGCTAGAGTAGCTACTACTGCTAATATTGCTTTG
>JBIIDY010000132.1:0-4324 GCA_044238065.1 Limisphaerales bacterium
TCCTCCAATTCCGCAAGTTTTGTTTGTAATTGCACCACAAATTTTGCCAAAACTGCCTTGTCATCTTGTTGCTCTGGTAAAACTCCCCCAAAATATTTTTCTGGAAAATTTTCTATATCTTTAAGTAATTTCAAATCTTGTTTTTCTTTGGCAAAAGTGATTGCTTTGGTTATTTTTTCATAATTTTCTTTGTGTTGTGGGTTTTTGTCTGGGTGAAAACGGTGCATTAGACTGCGATAAACTTGCTTAAATTCCTTCTCTTCATTTTCGTCCAAAACTTTGATTTCTTTGGTAATATACTCCTCTTCTAGCTTTTCATACTCTTCTTCAATTTTTTCTTGATTTTGAACAAATTCTTCTTCCAGTTTTTCGTTTTTTTGTTCGGTTAGTTTTTTGTCTTGGATGAATTTTAGTTCAGTTTGAAGCAGATCCAACAAACGATAATAATCCAAAAGCTCCAACATAATGAGTTTTTCCACCGAGGTAATTTTGTTTTGTAAGGTTTGGTGTTCCACCTCTTTTTCAGCGATTAACTTTTCCAAAATACTGATTTCCTCTTTGATTTTGGACAGTTCCAAATCCTGCCAAATCACAATGCCCAAATCTTTTTCCAAAATTCCTGACTCTACGATCAACCTTTTTAACTCCTTCAAATCACAAAACTTCATTTTTTTATTGTTCACAAAATGAGACAGCGTCGGGTTGGAAAACCTTCTCAAAGTCATAAAATAACCAATCACCTCGTATTCTTGACCGTATTTTTGTTTTAGTTCGTCCTCTTTACGGCTAAGGACGCCAAAATGCCTGTCCAGTGTTTCCAGAGAAATGTAATCCTTTGTTTTCTTTTTACTACCCGTTTTATTGTTGTCGTTCCAGTCGGATTTTTTGACTTGGACAATCCAGATTTGCCCGTCTTTGCGAGTGATAATGTCAATACCGCCGTCAGCTTCTTGCTTGGTGTTGAGTTCCAAAATGATATGCCCAGACTTTTGGAGTAAAAAAGCACAAAAATGCTCAAATTCTAGCGGAGTAAATTCGGGAAAACTGCTATAAAAAAACCTATCGGGTGCAGAAATCGTCTCGGCTATGGCGAGTAAGCGGGGAATGGAAGTTGGAATTTGCATAGTTTAATTTTTTTGGTAATTTAGCCATTCTTAGAGTGATTTATTTTGGGTTTTTGTCTGGGTAAAAACGGTGCATTAGAGTGCGATAAATTTGCTTAAATTCTTTCTCTTCATTTTCATGGTTCTCTTTCCTTAGTATTTTTACTTCTTTATTTACCTTTAAAGTATATTCACATCCAATATTATCTTCAAATAAAACCGTTTCGGATTCTCGTTTTTGTACAGTCAAATCTAATTTCCAGCCAAATTCGTTTTCCAGAGTGTTGATGATCCAGTCCATGTTTCGCTTCGTTTTCAAACATTTCAAAAGAGTGACGGAAGAAACTGTTAAAACACAAGTCTTTTCATAAACGTCTATCATTGAAACTACCAAATCACCTCGTAAAAGTTTCAAAGAATTTTCATTACTAAAATCAATTTCACTTGTCAAAAAAGTGTTAACTTGGGATAAACTAACGAACCTGTTGTTACAACGCAACTCCCTTAATTCAGTATTATTAGAAATG
Source organism: Limisphaerales bacterium (assembly GCA_044238065.1). GTDB lineage: Bacteria > Patescibacteriota > JACMRA01 > JACMRA01 > JACMRA01 > JBIIDY01. Next base: position 1,631 of record JBIIDY010000132.1, read on the forward strand.
TCAAGCTCTGTTAGGCAGTTTCCACTACACCATAGTTTTTCCAATTTAGTATTATTAGAGATATAAAGGTTAGTTAATTGATTATATTTACAAAATAATACCCTTAATTCATGATTATTAGAAATATCAAGGTTGGTTATGCGGTTAAAACTGCAGCTAATATATTTTAATTTTTTTAGACCATGGAAATTCAAATCACTCTCAATTTCACCACACAGACCCACTTTCTTTTCTTCCTTGCTTAGTCCCCAAGATCGTAAATTTAAACAAGTAAAGCTACCATTTTCTATTTTTGTTCTTGCTTCAGGGTTGCAATATTCTTCATTCTCCATGATCAGTTTCATAGTAGTCTCCACCTCCCAACCCATTTTGTATTTAGAAGTCCATAACCATTTCTCGGCAAAATAGCACAACCATTGATAATCCGGCTCATTCAGTTCCCATTCCAGCACTTTATACTTTTTCACCGCAAGAGTTCTCGCTTCTTTCAGCACTTCGCCGAGTATCCGTGATTTTAGTGGGTTTATGGCAGCCCTGCCACCACTGGACACTAGATTATTTTTTGCTACAGGGATTATCTGCGTGGACATAACACAACCCTAACCCTTCGTCCCAAATCTGTCAATAGAATTTAGTTGTTTTTTGACAAATTTATTTTTTTTGTTAATTTTCTTATTTGCTTATCGTTTGCTAAATGCGTTTCAAATTTATTTTTTGAAAACCCCAAATAGTGACAGCTCGGCACAAGTCAATTTAACCAAAAATATTTTTTGACCCAAAAGAACGATTTTCTAAGAAAAATTTATATGAGTAATTCTTCCAAAACCCCCAACCGTTCCCAAGAACCTTCCTTTCAAATTGAAATTGGCGACACTTTTAACTTGTCCAAACTTATTTTAATCCAAAAATTCACCCAGCCACCCAGTAGATTTTCGGCTGCCAGCCTTGTCAAAAAGCTAGAAGATGAAGGGATAGGACGCCCGTCAACATATGCTAGTATTATCAGTACTTTGGTAGATCGTGGCTACGCAACTATGGAAAAATCAATGATTCCGACGACTCTGGGACTCAAAATTAACCAAATTCTATCCGAAAACTTTGAGCAAATTACCAGCAGTCAACTAACCAGCCAAATGGAGGAAAACCTTGATTTAATTTCTCGGGGCGACAAAAAATACACCGAAACTTTGGATCAGTTTTGGACTCCGTTTAAGACTTTGGTGGAAGAAAAAGTGGAAAAGTTGGTGGGTAAAAGAGATGATTATCGCAGTAGTGAGACCGAAGAAAAATGCCCTAAATGTGGCTCGGCAATGTCGCTCAAAATTGGTCGTTTTGGAGAATTTTTTCAGTGTCTTGAGACCAAAGAGCATCAATTTGCCAAAAATTATAAAGAATACGAAGCGGCGGTTGCATCGGCTTACCAAAAATTTCACACCCAGACTTTTGGGCAAAAATGCTTGGAATGCGGTAAAGACTTGATTGTGCGGGTTTCCAAAGCCTCACTCAAACCCTACTTGGCGTGCCCTGAATACAAAGTTGGCAACAACCACACAGTTATGGAGGTGAATTATGGGGACTGTCCAGAATGTCTCAAAAATGGTCGCAGCGGTGTCTTGGTGCTAAAAAGAGCCAAAAGATTCGGCAAACCCTTCCTCGGTTGTAATTCCAAAGAGTGCAAATATATTCATAAAGAAACAGCCAAAAGTGAATAAAAATGGCAACTAATAATTCCGACCTTGAACGTAGCTTGGGAGCTTGGGAGGTGCGACCAGAGTGGGTAGTAAATCTTGATTTGACAGGGTGGTCTCCTGACGTTTCAAAAATTAAATGAAACTGAAAAAATATGTCTATTGTGTAACTATAAATACTTAGCGAAACAAGTGTGTAAAATAAAAACTACCAAAAAAATTAATTTAAAGACAAGATATTTGACATCTCATTTTTTTTTAGATTATCCTAGTAGTTATACTTTCACTACCGCTTTTTTTTATGTCTTTTTTTAAAAATATTTCTATAGGTTTATTTGGCTATTACTCTAGTATTTACGGGGACGGTAACATCATTTAATAATGTAAATACGAAAGCTGCGGGTAGCGGGATAGATTTCACCCATTTAGCTAATGCTTTACCAATCAATAGTGCTTCTGACGGTTCAATTAGTATTTGTGTTACCAATAAAACTACAAATGAACAAACTCCAATTTTACAATTAGCAAAACAGGCTTCTAATTCTGTAGATTTACCAGTTGGAAATTACAGTATTTATGTAACTTCATTAACGAGATCTTCCGCTGATGGTCATATTTGGAATCCTTGCACTGAACATAATCCTGAATATGTTGATTGGATTGTTTGGCTTTATGATACCGAAGTTAAAGATAATCAAAGAACTATTTTTAATTTTACTGGAACTGGAAGTATAGAAGATCCTAGATTAGATCCAAATTATCCTAATTTGACACCTTTTACAAGGAAAGACGATTATCAGTCAAGTGGTTTAATCTCTATTAGTTTTGGTGGTTATTTTGTAGATGAAAATGGCACTCGGCACAATTCCCCGCTTTCAGCTTTAGAACCTGTCCTAAATCTCTCGCTTAACCCATTTTAGGCTACAACCACCTGTTAATCTTCGGCATAAAAGTCTTATGAAACCTAAAATAATTAACGATTTAGTTGATCTAAATAACCTTTCGT